>JAEZKW010000375.1 GCA_023415375.1 Bacillota bacterium | reverse complement strand
GCTCCTTTAATTGCTCCATCAGCATTTTTTGATTGATGCCCTGGATATTTTTTTCGAGGCTGGCTGGGGAGATATTACCGGGCTTTAACTGCCACAAGATGATTGGTTTCCATTTGCCTTTGGTGATGTCATGGGTGAGTTCCAAAGGGCAGGTATAGGCTTTCCGGACTTTCATGTTCTTGCCTTTCATCGAGATATTCAATCCGTTTCATTGTAGTACTTGGGAGATATTTTATTTTAAAAACCATTCCTTACGATACTTAATTTTTATTATTATATCATAAAATTCATCCTGGGCGGGAGCACCGTCGTTTTTGGGAAATCCAATCTCGTCTTATTTGTCTTAAGTGCATAGCGAAAAAAATCCCCTAGTTCAATTATTTTTTATCATATTGACACGTGTAAATATCCTTGTTAAAATGTAGTTATCAAATATTTAATAAATATTACCTTTTAAGTTGCTGTTTGTTAACCGATCCATTTCTTATCTGTGGTTGATCGGATATGAAAAATTCGATAGTTGAGGTTTTTTGATGGTTACAAGGAAAGACGTTGCAAATTTAGCCGGTGTTTCTCCCGCTTCGGTTTCGTATTTTGTCAATAAAAGCGGGTATGTCAGCAAAGAAAAAGAGGAAAAGATCGCCAAAGCGATTGAGACGCTCAATTACCGCCCGAATCTGATCGCCAAAAGTCTCCGGATTAAAACATCCAACCAGTTGGTGATGGTTTGCAACGAAATTCGTAATTCGTTTCATTCAGAACTGGTATACCGGACAACCAAATTGGCATATCAAAAGGGCTATACAATGCTCTTCTGCAATGTAATTGATGACTTCGACTATATCGAAAAAATATGCAGTTATCAGGTGAACGGGGTGTTCATTGTAACCAATAAGATCGCTCCGGAACAAATCAACCGAATCGCCAGTATGAATATACCAACCGTGACCTTGACCAATATGGAATGGAACAATTTAGACGAAAGTATTTCGGAAATAAAGATTGACGTCTATACCGCAATGAGAAAATTGGTAAAATATATTATTGCCAAGGGACATACTAAAATCGCCTACATATCCAACTGTCCGGCAGCGAAATATAAACATATCGATCAAAGAACCCATGCGTTTCTCGATGAAACGAAAGGCAATCATTTGGATTCAAAGCATATTCAGATTATTTATAACATTACCAACGCCAGCATGGCCCGTGAAGCCGTTAAAGAAAGTTTTAGCCATGAGGATCACCCTACGGCTTTTTTATGCGGGAATGATACAGCTGCCGTAGGTGTGTTAAGAGCAATTCATGAATTGGGATTGAAGGTCCCTGATGATGTTGTGGTAACTGGATTTGACAATAGCGAAATTTCGCGGATTTCAATACCGAGCTTGACAACTATCGATATGTTCGTGAATCAACTAGGTGAAATCATGCTCAGTGTAATGCTGGACAAAATAAACGGCCAAAAAACCACGAATATCCTAATTGAGCCGCAACTAATTTTGAGGGAATCAACCGAAAAGTAATATGGGTTAGGGTTTGGTTTACCTAATAAATTCACTACTGTCGGTTAACGAGCTTAAAAAGATGGGGATGATGTTTCCTGTTGTTGACACGAGTCAACATCATGATGTATCTTACAGGAAGTTTCTGTATAGATAAAATTAATCGAGGAGGAAAAAAATGGAGAGTCGAGTGAAAAAGAGCGGAATGAAAAAGTGGGTATTATTGGTGACTTTTATGATGGCTATGGCTGTCTTTGCTGGAGGTTTCAATTACACCATCGCTGCCGCTAAACCTACTAAAATCCGTGTGGGAGCAATGCCCTATTATTTAAGTGTTCCTTTGCAAGTCATTAAAGATGAAAAGTTAGATGAAAAGTACGGGTTTGATTTGGAAGTTATCGGATTTCCTTCGGGCGGTCCTATGGCGGAGGCACTTGGTGCAGGACAATGGGATATCGGGCCGATTGGAGCCGGCGGAATGATTGCTATCCCGACCTATAATGCCAAACTCATTGCCGATGTTGAACTAGATATGGATGGCGCTTGGATTATGGCACGCCCTGATAGCGATATTGTCAAAGCCGGTTCACATATTGCTAAATATCCGGAAGTCATCGGAAGCAAAGGAACTGTTAAGGGTAAAACCATTCTCGGAACCATCGGAAACATTAGCCATTATATGGCGCTGGATTACATTAAACTGTTTGGTTTGGGAATGAAGGATGTTAAATTCGTGCATATGGAAACATCACAGGTATATACGGCCTTTGTAGCCGGTAATGGTGACCTGGCTTGTATTGGTTCTCCGGCTGCCGGGGTAAAATTAAGAGACCAAGGTTACAAAATTGTCGGTGGATTGAAGCAACAAGGCAAAAGCCAACAAGATGCGCTTTTAGTAAACGATAAGTTTTATAAACAGAATTATAAGGATTGCGTCAACTTCATGAAAGCCTGGTACAGGGCCACCGATAAGTTAAACGGTAATCCGGAATATGAAGTTGAAATGACCAAAAAGTTCTACAAACTTAGCGGCAGAACCGATTTTACCGATGCCGGAGTGAGGGAAGAGTGCAGTTGGAATACTTATATCGACAGTAAAAATGCGTTTCAGAAAAAAACCGGAGTATGGATGACCGGCCTAGTCAAATTCATGGTTGACAACAAAACCATGGATAAACAAGTATTGGATGCCATGGGCACCAATATTAAACTGGATATTGTCAAGGATGCAATCAAACAGTTGAAAGCGGAAAAATAAATGGAATGCCGGGTCTAAGTTCCGGATAGGCGAACTTAGACCCCGGTTTCTTAGGGTTTATTGTAAAGAAGATCCCTTTGTTTACCCGGCGATTTGATAAATTTTTTGGAGGGTTTATCGTGAAAGGCCAACTTAAATATCGCGCAATATCAGTCCTTTCCATTAGCGTATTCGTATTCATCTGGTACTTGGCAACCGCGGTTTTTAACCTCTTTCCCAGAACCATGCTGCCCAATCCATTCACTATCGTGCTAAGCTTTATTAATAAACTTTTTTCAACAGTTCCCGACGGTGGAACATTATTCGAGCATATCTGGGCTAGTTTAATTGTTGCTTTAACCGGCTATGTAGTGGGAGTACTGATTGGACTGCCGGTTGGAACCGCTATGGCCTGGTTTAATAAGATTGATTATATTATCAGACCGGTGTTTGACTTTTTAAGAACGATTCCCGGAATCGCCTGGATCCCCATTTTTACGGTCTGGTTGGGGATTGGGTTAACCGCCAAGGCCGCTATTATCTTTGTAGGCGTTTTTGTGGGGACCGTTGTCAATGTATACACAGGCATTAAACAAACCAATGAAGTGCATATCTGGGTTGCCAAAATATTTGGCGCGAACAGTTTTAAAATATTATGGAAAGTTGCCATTCCGTCCGCCCTGCCTTATATTTTCACCGGCCTGCGGGTTTCCTTCGGCATGGCCTGGTTAGGCCTTATTGCCGCAGAATTGATAGCCGCTGAACGCGGTCTTGGTTATATGATTCAAGTCGCGCGGAACTTCGGACGCCCTGATTTGGTGATCGTCGGTATGATCACCATCGGCGGAATCGGTGCCATATTGACAATCGGACTAGAAATGCTGGAAAAGAAATTTGTGAAAGGAAAATGAAGATGGAAAATCAAAGTCGCGCCAAAATAATTTGGGGTGCCGCCAGTCTGGTTACACTTTTAATAATCTGGTATTTTGCTTCCCGCTTAAAAGACATGAGCCTTCTTTTACCGAATCCGCTGAATGTCTTCAAATTTCTTTACCACGGCACCTACGAACCGATTGGGAGTTATTCGATTTGGGGGCACATTCTCTGGAGCATGTCACGAGTCATGGTGGGTTATGTTCTGGCGGCAGTATTTGGAATTATTTTTGGAATTGCCATGGCCTGGACCAAAACCGGCGAAGCGATCCTCAAACCGTTTTATTTAATGCTCAGGCCGATTCCTTCCATCGCCTGGATCCCTCTGGCGATACTGTGGTTTGGAATTGCGGAACAATCGAAGTATTTTATCATCTTTATTGGAACCCTGCTGATCATTATGACCAATGTCGCCGATGGAGTCCGCAGTGTGGATAGAAATTTATTGGGAGCCGCCAGAATGCTCGGCGCAAAAGAAAATCAATTGTTTTTTAAAGTCGTTTTGCCAAGCGCCGTACCCCAGATATTCGCCGGACTTCAAGTGGGTTTAGGCGCTTCCTGGGCTACCATGATCGCCGCCGAATTGGTTCGATCATCGGAAGGGTTGGGCTGGATCATTATCATGGGACAGGATTCGGTTAACATGACCCAGGTATATGGCGGTATATTACTGATTGGGATTGTAGGTTTGATCATTGTAACGTTGATGAGAGGAGTTGAATCCAGCCTATGCAAATGGAATGTGCGGGGCAGATAAGAACCATGGTGCGCACCGAATCGGTTTCCAAAGAATTCCCGTCCAATAAGGGTACGGTGCAGGTTCTGCGGGATATTAATCTTGCAATTGAAGAAAATGAGTTTGTAGTTTTGTTTGGGCCCGGCCAATGCGGTAAAACAACTCTGTTAAAGATTATTGCAGGGCTTGAAACTCCAACCAAGGGACAGGTTATCGTCAATGATGCTGAGGTTTCCAAACCTGGACCTGAACGCGGGGTCGTCTATCAAAATATATTGCTTTTTCCCTGGCTTACGGTTTTGGGAAATGTCGAGTTCGGACCGAAAGCCCGGGGGATTCCCAAAAAAGAGCGCCAGGAAAAAGCCAGATATTATATTGAACTGGTTGGTTTGAAAGGCTTTGAAGATGCATATCCGGTCAAGTTATCCGGGGGCATGAAACAGCGAGTAGGTATTGCCAGGGCCTACTGCAATGAACCACAAGTGATGCTGATGGACGAACCATTTGGGGCTCTCGATGCACAGACCCGCTATTTAATGCAGGATGAAGTGGTCCGGATCAGTAATACCGAGAAAAGGACGGTCCTTTTTGTAACCAATAACATTGAGGAGGCCATTTATTTGGCAGACAGGATTATTGTATTTACCGAATGCCCCTCTACGATTTGCGCCGAATATAAAATTAACCTACCCAGGCCGAGAAGTTACGTGGATCCGCAATTTTTAGAGCTGAGACAAGAAATTAGCAGCATTGTTCATAAATTAAGGTGAGAGGCGAAGGATATGGGAGCGAAAATAAAAGTTCAAGCGAAGAATCTTACCAAGTCTTTCGGGGATTTATTGGTATTGGATGATATCTCTTTTGATGTAATGGAAGGCGAATTTCTATGTATTGTAGGTCCTACGGGCTGTGGTAAAACCACCTTTCTCAATTGTTTGACGAAGATTTTTGATATTACCTCCGGGGATATCCTCTTTGACGGGGAGTCGATCGATTGTCGAAAGAATAATATTTCTTATATTATTCAAGAAACCTCGGCTATGCCTTGGTTGACAGTAGAACAAAATATCCGGTTCGGCCTGGATTTTAAAAAGGTTCCTGAAAAAGTAAAAAAAGAACGGATCGAAGAAATGTTGGAAGTAGTTGGCTTAACGGAATATCGAAATTATTATCCCAAACAATTATCCATTAGTATGCTGCAAAGAACCGTTATTGCAAGAGCTTTTGCAACGTACCCCGAACTTCTTTTAATGGACGAGCCTTATGGGCAGCTTGATTTGGATTTGCGCTTTAAGCTCGAAGACGAACTGGTGAAGCTCTGGAAGAAAATCGGCACCACCGTTATCTTTATAACCCATAATGTGGAGGAAGCGGTTTACCTTGCCGAGCGGGTCATGGTTTTGACCAATAAACCGACCAAAGTGAAAACGATTTTAAATTGTGACTTGGCAAGACCGCGCAACGTTGCTTCACCGGATTTTATCAAATTAAGAAATGAAGTAACCGATTTAATCCGGTGGTGGTAAAAATTAATACCTTTTTGAACAGGAGAATTTCGGGATGAAGAACAGACCTAATATCCTTGTTTTTATGACCGATCAACAAAACGCTGCAACGATAAACCCAGATCATATGGCGAAGACTCCGAACATTGATCGGTTTTTAAAAAAGGCCGTTCATTTCACGGAGAGTTATTGTCCCGCTCCCCATTGCTGCCCCAGTAGAGCCACTTTTTTTACCGGGTTATACCCTTCTCAGCATGGGGTATGGAATAACGTGGAAATCGATAATACTCTTTCCAAAGGCGTATTTGATAATATTGTGATGTTTCCGCAAGAATTGCAAAAGGCGGGATATAATACATATTTTTCAGGAAAATGGCATGTAAGCGCATATGAGGGACCGCTTGACCGGGGATTTGATGTGGTGCTCCGGGAATACATATCAAACTATGGCCGGATGGCCAAAGAAAATTTGCCGAAGGCGAATGATTGGGAACATGTTTACTCCGGAAAAGTAAAAATCGATGGCCCCAATGAGTCCAAAGATTTCGGGCGGATCATTAAAGAGGGGTATCCCACCTACTATCAATTCGGCAGTGACCCAAACCCCTTTGGGGATACGGATAGCGTCGATTTAGCCTGTGGAGTCATCGAGAACTATAGCGATAGCCAGCCTTTCTTTATGTACGTCGGGGCCACCGGGCCCCACGATCCCTATTGCCCGCCCCAGGAATTTATCGACATGTATGATCTTAATGATATTCATTTGCCGGAAAACTTTGCTGATGAAATGAAAGATAAACCGGAATTATATCGCCGAACCAGAGAAAGATTCGCTTTAACCAAAGAGGAACATCTTGAATCCATCCGCCGTTATTTGGCTTTTTGTTCCTACGAAGATTATTTGTTTGGAAAACTACTCGACGCCGTAAAGAAAAAAGGAATTGCCGATGATACAATTATCATTTACCTGACGGATCATGGCGATTATCTTGGTGCGCACGGCCTTTGGGCCAAGGGATTGCCCTGTTTCCGGGAAGCCTATAATATTTGTGCGGCTATCGGCGGTGCGGATATCCATGGCGGGATTCGGAATGAAGAATTGGTTTCGCTGGCCGATTTTGCACCCACCATTATGGAGCTTACAGGGATAAAATCTGAAGTGAATTATTGGGGACGCTCGCTGGTACCTTTGCTATACAACCAAAAAGCTGAAAATTGGCGGACGGAAATGTATACTCAGACCAACGGCAATGAACTCTATGGTATCCAGCGGGCCGTTTGGAATAAAAAATGGAAGTATGTTTATAACGGGTTTGCCTATGATGAGCTTTATGACCTGGAAAACGATCCGCTGGAATTAACGAATTTGATCAATGAACAATCAATACAGCCGGTGATTAAAGAGATGTGTAAAAAAATATGGAGTTTTGCCAAGGAGACCAACGATAATTGCACTTGTCCCTATATCATGGTTTCTCTGGTCCCCTATGGCCCGGGAATAATATTAGAGAAATAAAGCTGGGAGATAAAAATGCCGCCGTTAACGCTACTGATCAAACCAGCCTCCAGTTTATGCAATCTAGGTTGCCGGTATTGCTTTTACCATTCCATAGCCGAAAAACGGAGTGTTCAAAATTTTGGTCTGATGAGCCCGGTCTTGCTGGAGAATTTGGTGGAGAAGGCCCTGCACTATGCCGATCAGGTTTGTACCTTCGCCTTTCAAGGCGGTGAGCCTACCTTGGCGGGTTTAGATTTTTACCGGTTGTTGCTGGAATTGCAAGAAAAGTATAATTCAAAGAAGGTTCAAATTTTCAATACCCTGCAAACCAACGGCACGCTGATCACTGAAGAATGGGCTAAATTTTTCGGAGAGAACCGTTTTTTAGTCGGCTTATCGTTGGACGGCCCCAAGGAGATCCATGACTACCACCGCATGGATGCAAACGGCAAAGGGACTTTTAACCGGGTAATCAATACAGCGCGGCTTTTCAGCAAGTACCGGGTGGAGTTTAATATTTTAACAGTGGTAAACCGGCAGGTAGCCCGCCATCCGGCCCAAGTTTATCAATTTTTCAAGCGGCAGGGGTTCCGCCATTTACAATTCATTCCTTGCCTGGATCCTTTGACGGAAGAGCCCGGCGCTTACCCGCATTCTTTAAGCCCCGATGATTACGGCTGCTTCTTAATCACCCTCTTTGAACTCTGGTATCAGGATCTAACCCGGGGAGATTTCTACAGCATTCAACTGTTCGATAATTTTGTGGAAATGCTTCAGGGGTATCCTCCGGAAGTATGTGGATTTTCGGGCATGTGCACGGTTAGCTTTGTGATTGAAGGAAATGGCAACGTTTACCCTTGCGACTTCTATGCTAGTGACCGGTGGTGTTTGGGGAACATTACCAACAGCGATTTCGCAGCATTAAGGGAGACTCCCTTGGCCCGGCAATTCATCGAAAGTTCAAAACCGGTTGCTCCGCAATGTGAGAGTTGCCGATGGTATGGCTTGTGCCGGGGCGGTTGCCGACGGCATCGCGAGCCGTTTCATGAGGGAAAGCCGGTTTTGAACTATTTTTGCGCCGCTCATCAACGTTTTTTTGAGCACGCTTGGGAAAAACTCCGGAGTGTGGCTGAAATGGGGCATTTCTAAGGGTACCCCAGGCATGGTTGTTCGAGCTTTTCCAAATTCATAAACTCTTCCCGACGCTTCTACTGATCGGGATGTTGGTTTGAGCCGATTTATGGGATTGCTGAAAATCAAAGGGAGAAATGATAACTAAGATAGATATAAGCATCAAAGTGCCCCTGAGATCCTTTCATGGGAAATTCGCCAAGAGGGAGCGTTTTAATTTTATTAGCCTCCGTGATAACGATGCTTGAGGGATCATCCCATTGTAAGATCCCCGGCGCTGATAGAAGTATATTATAGAATGAAGGAGCAATCTTCCATGTGGCAAATTCATTTGTCGATGGCAGGGATAAATGTGGGATGGCCGGGATTGATTTTACTGGGTGTGTTCATCGGCTTTCTGACTGGCCTGTTTGGTGTTGGGGGAGGATTTCTCCTAACACCTTTACTTAAAATTGTCTTTGGAATCCCCTATCCTATTGCGGTGGGAAGCGGTTTGTTGCAAATATTTATCACCGGCATTTTTTCCGCTTGGAAACATTGGAAATATAGAAATGTCGATGTAATCATGGGCCTGGTTATGGCCGGGGGCGCACTGGGGGGCACCGAGATTGGAGTCCGGCTTTTAAAATTGCTTAGTAAAGGGGGACATGTCATCATCAATTCCCACCCCTTACTTGTAATGGATTTGGTGCTGAACGGGATATTTCTGTTGCTCATGGCCGGCTCGGCGATTCTTATTTGGCAAGAAACCTCAAGCGCATCGGCTGAAGAAGAGGTGGCCTCCACTTTATCGCAACGGCTACGGAATTACCCTATCCCTCCGCAATTGGAGTTTCCCCATTCCGGAATTTTATCGATGAGTATCTGGATCCCGCTGGGAATTAGTTTTTTTGTAGGAATTCTTACTGGTTTGTTGGGTGTAGGAGGAGGATTTATCAATTTTCCCTTGATGGTATATATCATTGGTGTGCCAACCACCGTGGCCGTGGGCACCGGAGCCTTTCAACTGCTGTTTTCGACCGGTTATGGAGCCGTCCGTCATGCGTTGCAAGGCCATGCGGAATTGTTGCTGGTCGCTTTTTTACTTATCGGATCTTTGGTTGGAGTCCAAATAGGAGTTTGTGCATCCCGCTTTTTAGGCGGCCGGAAGATTCGGAAATATTTTTCGTGGATTATCTTTTTAGCCATTGGGGTTATTGTATGGGATGTCATCCAAGAAATTTGGTTTTAGCGATTTTTTCAAACGGAAGATGAATTTTTAAAAAAGATTTTTCAGCAGAAAGGAATGTTTACGGCTGTTGCAAAAGAAAATTTAGTGACGGAGCTAACGATATACACTTTTGCCTAATTACTGCGCAATATATTGTATAGCCCATTCATTGGAAAATATTTTGCAACACCCCTTTCATAATAACTTGTTTTTTATTTAAATGGTGACTGTTGATGGAATTCCATTGAAACCCAGGTATTTAGAGAGAGGATTACGATTCGCCGATGGAAAAATATGTTTGGGTATTTGGATTATGTTTTCTGGGAAGTCTCATCCAAGGTTCTTTAAGTTTTGGGTACGGAATATTTGTCATGTCGGTGTTGTCGTTAATCCTCCCATTAAAAACAACTTCAGTGTTGGTTGCGATTAGTTCGTTATTTATCAGTTTTACTGTTTGTTGCAAGCTCCGGGGGAAAATTAACTACAAGGCAATTTGGCTGCCTTTGGCTGCAGGCTTGCTTTTTATACCGATAGGTGTATTTATTCTTGGTATTTGCAATGAAAACGTGCTCAAAAAAATTTTGGGCGTCAGTATTATTCTAATGGCCGTTTTTTTCTTGACAACTCTCAGAAAAACGGTCTCCATTAAGACAAATATTAAAAATCAACTTTTAGCAGGAATGACCAGCGGGATATTCAATGGCCTATTTAATATGGGAGGCCCGCCCCTGGTGTTTTATCTGGCCCATACCATTGAAGATAGTCTTTCCTACAAGGCCAGCCTGGAGTTCGTTTTTATTGTCTCTGGGGTTATTGTCTTGATAAGCCATGGCATCTGCGGAAATCTTACTGCGGAAATTATCCCCTATGTGATCCTGTCCTTTTTCGCAACCATTATCGGAAGCATATTGGGGCTTAAAATTTTTGCAAGACTTGATAAAAAATTATTAACCGGTGCGATTGATTGGTTGATGTTGGGATTGGGAGTCATTTTAATATTGAAATAAAGAGCACTTTTAGGAATATTGGATAGTCAATTGTATCTCCTAGGTGGATAGATAAATCTTTAGTATTTACCGCTGCTTCTCAATACCTCAAAAATTTTGTACTCCTTGAGAATGTTAACCACTTCGTCGATGCTGTGAATTTGGCTTTTGACCGTGTTGAGTTCCACATTTCGAATGTCACAGATTTCCATCCGACCTTTTCCTTGAACGAATAGATTTAAAACATCCAGTTCGGTCGCAGTAAGCTGGGTTATAATGTTTAAGTAAAATAAAATACCTTCTTCAGCCGACTTCACCCGCTTAAATTCAGTGAAGTGTATCACAAAAAAAGCAACTTGTTCCAATGTATATCTGGGCGTTTGGATGGAAAACGGCGGTGTGTATGAAAACTTGTCGGATTTGAGCGTTAAAACAAATTTATCAATTGGATTGATGAGCTCAACCATATTAGGCCCGATATTCTTGAGCGTCAGTTATGGAGAAAATTCGAACATCGCTTATTATATGGGACTGGGATATCTTTTTTAACGGATTATGCTTTATCAAGAGTTCAATATCGAAAATCAAGAATGATTACAAGTTCAATGATTTTTAAATATCACTTATTGATTTAGGTGTTTTTCCCCAGCGCCAACCATAGGGAATCGGTTTCTGGAATAAAATCAGAGATTACTGAAATGATAGAAACGATTTCTAGAATGAGATCAGTGACCACTGGAATGAGGGAAATGATTTCCGGAATGAAATCAGAAACCGCCGGAGCTAGGGAAAATAATGTTGGTTTTCTTTGTATCTTCTGCATGATTCTATCCTGGAGGAAGCTTCTTCTTTATTAGAAGGAGCTTTTTGTATCTTTGAGGGAGGAATTCGAAGCAAAAAGCAAGGAATTTCTATATCATAAGGAGGAATTCGTAACTCAGAGGGAGCTTTTTCTATATCAAAGGGGGAAATTCGAAGCAAATAACAAGGAATTTCTATATCAAAGGGAGGAATTCGAAGCTCAGAAGGAGCTTTTTCTATCCCGGAACAAGCTTTTTCTATCTCAGAGGGAGAAATTCAGAGATCAGAAGGAGCTTTTTGTATCTTGAAGGTAGAATTTTTTACCTCAAATATGGAAATTCATCCCATCAAACAACGAAGAACCAGTTCAATCCGACACCTTTAAAAAGAAAGGCGAGAAATCCGGTGACTGCTGGTCCTTTGTTGTATCCCTAAGGTAGATTTATCTACCTTAGGGATAAATTTTTGTATCGCAAAGATAGCTTTTTCCCCTGTGAAACAACGATGAATCCTGTTAATCCTGAAAATCCGGCGACTTAAAAAAAGGTCGCCTTTGAAAAAGGCGATGAATTTTGGTCCTTACATACATATTTTGAAAACCCCACTTGCCCCACATAGGCCATAATTGCATATGTGAGGCGGCTTTGGAGCGTTGGCATTGAAATGTGGGGTGGAGGTAGGTTGCGCGCGTGCGCGAGATGATTTACCTCGGAATTTCGTATATTTACGTTAACGCGTGCGCGAGATGATTTACTATGTTTGATTTTGAAATTATCCGATGAATCCTGGTCCGTTAATTCATCTTGGTCACGATTTGGTCTCACATAGCCGGAGTTGTTTTTCGATTTCAGTGCGGCTGAGGACGTAATACTTGCTGCCGGAGCGGTTTTTGATATCCGTTACTACCTGAAGAGCGTTGACCATCTC
>JAEZKW010000178.1 GCA_023415375.1 Bacillota bacterium | reverse complement strand
AAAGGGAGGGGCAGGTCGGACGATGCAGCATATAGCGATATTTATGATTGGACAGATTCAGAATTGTCGTTTTTAAACCAAGCCCCTGGAAGAACGATTCACCCGGGGCCTGGTGGTGTAACCCGGTTTGCAACCGGGTATAATAAAAAAATTGGGGTGATTTAATTGATTCATTAGGGTGTTTTTAACTTACGGTGATCATTACCAACTAACTTTACTGCGTAACCGGACCCGGACTCACTGTTTCCAGTTCAGGGTTTTTCGCCTGGACTGTTTCTCCCGAATAGAATCCGAACTGGTTCCAGTCGGTTTTAGGCAACCGGGAGCGGACGGATTGCCGGACCATGGTCGCCTTTTTTTCTGCCTCTAGCAACAGATCCTGCTGTTTGACAGTGATCGCCTTGCCTGCCGTGATATTGGCGTTACGGTCATCCTGGAGCTGGACCAGCTCATCATAGGTCTTGGATAATTCCTCGGTAAACTCCGCCGGGTAACCCCAGGTGGCAATATCGGTGGCCCGGGCCTTCATTCCGCCCAGCAATTGCTTGATTTTATTGATTCGAAAAGAAAAATTACGTTGTAACATTACGACTTAACCTCCATTTTTATGCTAAAAATATTAAAATATACTTTTTAAATCACCCCAATAGGCTAAAAAACCCCGCTCCTCGAAGACGGTAAAAACCGGTGTGACTTAACCTTATGTAGAAATCCGGTGAAAAAATTTACGTAACGACTCAGTTTGCATACCAAACGGTTGCGTATGTTTACCGAACGGCTGCGTATGCTTACGCGACGACTCGGTATGCTTACTGAACGATTGCGCATACATACCGAACGGTTGTATATGTTTACCGAACGACTGCGTATGCTTACGTAACGACTCAGTATGCTTACTGAACGATTGCGCATGTATACTGAACGACTGAGTATGCATACCGAACCGTTGGGCATCCATGCTGAACGATTGGGTATGTCTGAACGATAAATCCGTTTAATCGGCGCCTTTGAAAAAGACGATGAATCCTGAAAATCGTGGTCCAATCCTGTAAATCTTAGTTCTTTTTTTATTCTTATGACCTCCTGCCCCTCCTGCCCCTCCTGCCCCTCCTGCCCCTCCGAATGGCAGACTTAATGAGCCCGCCCTATCGAATCCTGCGTCTTTTCAAAGGCGATAAATCCTGGTTAGGATTTGGTCTCCATCATTTGCAACTGTCTTTCGATTTCGGCACGGTTAAAAACAAAATATTTGCTGCCCTGGCGGTCTTTGATGTCCGATAAAATATGAAGGGCGCCAACCATTTCGATGAAGCGCCGGTAATTGACGCGGACATTGTTTTTTCGGCCGTAAGCATCGGCCAACTCCCGGTTGGAAATAACCGGGAGAGTTTCCATTGACGCTTGAGCCCCTTTGGCATCAAGCTCGGCCTTGAGAAACGTCAATAAATTCAAACGGTCATCCGTCGCTTTTTTGACTAAGTGTTTTTCTTCCCGGACGGCCACGGCGTAATCGGTTAAGTCTTGGGCTGTTTCCGTTCCGACCAAAGAGGCGATGGACAGCAAAGGCAGGTAGGAGTCCAGTTCCCTCGCGCCCAGGTCTGGGATGTCGGGATAGGTCTGATAACGGTCCCGGACAGATTTCCAGTTGCCCAGGAACCAACGATAAAGCCCGTCCCTGATCAGGGCGGGCTCGCGGTGAGAGGCTTTCGGTAAACGAATGTTTTTGTAACGGGGATCATATTCGGTCCGGATCTGGATGGTCCGGCTCTTTAAGGCTTCATTTTTGATTTCCTGGATATTCCCCATGGCCACCGGACTGGTGACCTTGAAAATCACCGGCTGCCATCCACCTTTCTTGGTGGAGTCGGAAATGGCTACTTCAGCTCCGTTATATGCATTGAGCAAAATTGAGATTAGCGTGGCATCATTTTTGAGGCCTACTTCTTTCAGCTCATCCAGGCAAAAGGTAATCTGGCTTTCGGTATAGCGGCGGAAAGCAGCGGGGGTAATCTCACCGAACCATTTACCATTCAACGCCAGTTGGCTGACAACTTCCAGGCAGCGGCTTTTCCCGAGATTCATAGAAGAATTGTGAAAAAGCCCACTTTCAGACATCAACCTTACTTTTTCACAATTCTTCTTAAGAAGAACTGCAATATACTGATTAAATTACAGTTTTCGCAGTTCTTCTAAGGGGCTATTGAAAAACAGGATTGGGTAGCATTGGAATAACGGCTTCAAATAGGTGCCCATGATCCACAAGGTTACCAGATCATATTCGGCGGGATGCCGTAAACCGAGATACTTTTGCAGATAGCAACGGACGTTTTGAAAAGTTTCGGCTGTAGCGGGGGACTCCACGCCGCTTTGAAAGGCATGAATACTTTCGAGACTCCAGCGGGGTTCCAAAAACACTTGACAGTTGGATATCGGTACAATGTCATTTTCCAGGAAACTGTCTTCATTCCAGGGAATGACCCGGCCCTCACTGGTCATAACTATGGCTTGGCTGCTAAAGGTGTTACCGGTTGCCGGCGGTAACCCGACCCCGATAAAAGCCGTATCTTCGGTAAAGTCCAGCGCCGGATGGATCCGGACCATGGAGCGGGCTGGAGATATTAAAGAGTTTGACATTAGAATTCTCCTTCATTAGAAATTGAAAAAGGAAAAATTTGAGATTTTGAATTAGCACGTTAAAAAATTGGGTTATGTTTAAGACAATTATTGAAATTTTGTCCGCTACGGGTGCGGGGCCAAGGACGCGACAAACCCATGGCTAAGTCTTTAAAATCTTTCTAAATCCCCTTTGGGGATCGGGTATTCATTGTTACTTTTGCTGGTAAATGACTTCGAAGCATCCCGGAGCCCTGTCAATCTTGGCTTTTGGATATTCATTGCTATTTTAGGGGCTGCGAGGGGCATAGGGTTTAAAAATAATAAGCATTGTTTTGTCCTCCTTCTTTTTGGGGGATTTAAAAGCAAATAGCCTGTCGTCTTGGGCACATGATATGTGCCAAAGATGCAGGCCGTAATTTTGGGTATAAAAAAACGCCTGATAGGGAGGCGTTTTTTGGGAACAGTTACTATTTCTATAAAACTTTACCAATATCATTATACTACGGATTTTTGAAAAAAGTGTGTCGATTTAGTACTAGTAAGTCTAGATGTTGGTATGACAATGGTTTGGAAATTTCAAGGCAATAAAATGCCCTCTTTAGCTGGCAAATTAAATTTAGTACAAGGTAATAATTTAATCTGCCCAAAAATTATTTGAAAACTTTGTCGTGTACAAGGCTATTATTTTTACTAGGAACGATTCGGTAAGGATGAACCTGCGGTAGCAATCTGGCCAAAACTTTGTAAAAATTGGCTTCAAGGATTATGGTCAACAAGTTTTACATAATATTGGCACCGGGTAAATTGTTACTGATTTTCTTTAGTTTGCTTTGTCGCGAGGGTATTCCCGTACCACTTGGGTATAAAAAAATGCCCAATAGAGAGGCACGTTTGGGATTAGAAACCATTCCTATAAATTTTTACCAATATCATTATACTACGGATTTTTGAAAAAAGTGTGTCGGTTTTGTCTGACGAACTCTAGATGTTGATATGACGGGCTAAAAAAAGATTTTAGTGACGCTATTCCTGATAAATGCCCGGTTGATAACTTCGAAGAAAGAAAACCGGAAATGAAGCGGATTTCAGAGATGAAGATTTGAGTTATCCACAGGGGGAGGTTTCCACCGGAGAAAATTCGGAGGGGAAGGAGGCGTAGGAGGGGCTGGAGGGTATAGAAAAAAATGAAAGGAAGAAAACGTTAAAGTGTAAAAATAAAAGAAAATTCAAATTCTCATACTGCAGCTCCATAATAAAAATATTAACGACCTTTTTCTCCTTCCGGAAGGAGCTTTTCCTTATTCCAAAAGGTAATAATGCAAACTTTTTAAAACCGTTGCATAACTATTCCAATATAATGTATAATTATAACCATTAAACGATTCAAGGAGTAAAATCTATGAATGATTATCCGCTTGAACATACTTCGGAACTTCTAGTTCAACCTATTTCAAAATTTATCTTTTTAATCAATTTGACACGGATATTCCTTAACAAAGCACGCATCAGATTTGCATTTTGAAGAAAATAGTCTGAAAACAGGTGATTTATTTCCAGGGTTATTTTTAACATATTCCGCTTCAACTGTTTCATAACAATTAAATACTGGATTATGGATTGAGTGAGTCAATATTTTTTTTCCCATCTTGGTACCCCCCTTGGTAACTTAAATAAATAATGTCATCCTGAAAAGTGGTATTTTTTAATTTACTTTATTTAGTACAATTTAATATTAACATAGTTAATCAAATTTGGCAAACCTTTTTGAAATCATTTTGAGGATAGGAATACACTAATTTTTTAAACATAGCTTTTCTCCTTTTCGGAAGTGTACATCCTGTAAACAAGAAAAACCTATGGAAATTAATAAATTCCCTGGAATATATCATAAACCCTTCGTACATAAACCACTTGGCCTCCTATAGGTAACACATTGGTAGATATTCTTGGATTAAAAAGATGTCTGTGGAAAGGAAAGTTTGATAGACTGTAGAATGGTTAAATTAAAAGCTGCTAGAAGGATGTAACTTTTGTTGCTGTACCTCGGCTATCCTAGACGATTAAATTATACCC
>JAEZKW010000212.1 GCA_023415375.1 Bacillota bacterium | reverse complement strand
TGTCTCGGTCTTCATACATTAATTATCAACGGAATATGCTGAAAATGCTCTCCATCATAAAGCGGGGAAGGGTGCAAATGATACCTATGTCCAATCGGTTTTCGGAGCTTTTTGACCAGTTATACCGGGATAATCAGGCAAAGGTTTACCGTCTGGCCCTGGGACTTACCGGTAATGCCAACGATGCTGAAGAAATAACCCAGGAAGCATTTTTCCGGGCTTTTCATTCTTATAACAGTTTTCGGGAGGAAAGCTCCTTTTTCACCTGGATCTATCGGATTGCCCTTAATGTTGCCAATGACTACCTGAAGCAAAGAACGAAACTTCCAATCTATGTGCTGACCGAGGATCTGGGTTATTCCATGGAAGAAATAATCGATCCCAATCCCGCCCATGACCCGGAAACCGAATTACTGGCCCGTGAGGCGAAATTCAAATGTCTTCACTGTCTTACGGAATGTCTTCCTGCCAATCAGCGAAAAATTTTTTGCCTGGCTATTACCATCGGTTTGCCTTATAAAGTTGTCGCTGAAATTATGGAATGTTCGCTTAGTTCAGTCAAAACAACACTTCACCGCGCCAAAAAAAGGTGGCTCGGTTATATGGAAAACCGCTGCCAATGCATTAAAAAGTCCAATCCCTGCAACTGCAGTCAGTGGATTCGTTTCGGCCTCGCCAGAGGCTGGTTCTCAAAACAAGTTATTATCAATCCACGTCCCTCCATTCATATTCAAGCCAAGAATGAGATCATAAAACTGCGCGATTTACGCGATACTTACCGAAACCTGTATCTGGAAACAGCTGATGAATCCCTCGCTCAAAGAATCAGGGAAGGAATAAAAAATAAAGAATGGAAAATTATTTCTTGATTCTTGGTAACTTTTGTGCTCCTAAACAGTCTAACCAATAGACTTAAAAAGGAGGTCAGAAAATGAGCAACGATCGATTGGAAGCTTCTGTCGCATTGGAGAATGGAAAATTACGATTTATGGGATCCGCCGGCTCGCATCCTCCCATTCCCTTCGACTATTATCCACCTTTGGGAGACGGGCAGGGTTATACGGGTCTGGAAGCGTTTCTAACAACTTTAGCCGCTTGCAGCGGTACAACCGTTCTTTTTTTGCTGCGGAGAATGCGAAAAGAAATCTCTGGATTTCAAGTAAAAGCCAAAGGGATTCGCCGGGACAAGCCTCCCACATGTTTTCAACAAATTTTTTTGGAATTTGTTTTACAATCCAAGGATGTAAATGATGAGGATATCCAAAAAGCCATAAAACTTACAGAGGAGTCCTACTGTCCGGTCTGGGCAATGATTAAAAACAACGTTGAGGTTACAACCGAATATAAAATTATCTCTTCCTAAATATTCTTGGTGTAAATCTCTTCGACGTACCCCGGAGTAAAAACATTTCTTGGTTGACAATCGTTTTAAAGGGTATTATACTACTTCTATAGTTTAGAAAGGTGGAGCTTGATGTCGGTTCTGTCTGTTAGGGTCGTTCTCAACTAAATATCGTTGTAAAAGGCGCTCACTTGACGGGAATTATCCTGTATTTTGGGTTGCCCTTTTAAAAACATACCTAACAGACTGCTTATATACTTTCAATGATTGATGCGTGACAAGGTATGCTTGTCACGTTTTTTATTGCGATTTTCGCCCGCGGAGCATTCTGCACTTTTAAAGGTGTGGTATGTTTTGCGGGCTTTTTATTTACTCCATCGCAGCCGGCTGAAAGTCGGCTGCGAGAGGATCATTTTTTATAAGGAGATGCCCAAAGTGAACAATTATCAAACTCTGGAATTTAACAAAATACTTGAGCAGCTTGCGGATAACGCGCTGTCTAATATTGTTAAAGCCCGCTGTCTTGCGCTTGCTCCATCATTGAACGAAACCGAAGTACGACGGCGCATAGACGAAACAACACAGGCAAAACGAATTATTGAACAGACCGGAACACCGCCGCTTCCGTCAATGACTGATCTGCAAAAAGTCATTGGCCTGATATCCATCGATGCAATGCTGATGCCTGAGCAGATAGCGCACGTATCGTCCTTCCTTGTGTCCTGCAGAAGAATGAAAACCTATCTCAAGAAAGCCGAGGCGACAAATGTAAACATAGCATGGTACGGTCAATCAATCAACGAATTATCCGAACTCGAAAATGAAATCGACCGCTGCATCCGAAACGGTGTTGTGGATGACAGAGCATCGACCCGGCTTGCCGATATCCGGCGGCTGACCCATATTACCATTGATCAGATTAAAGCAAAACTTGATGCGCTGTTAAGGAAAAATAAAGACTGGTTTTCAGAGAGTTTTGTTTCAATTCGAAATGGGCACTATGCTTTACCGGTCAAGCGTGAGCATAAAAAAGACGTTATCGGTTCAGTGATTGACCTGTCTCAAACCGGGGCAACCTGCTTTATTGAGCCGGCATCCGTAGGTAGACTGCAGTCGGAGCTGTCCGCATTACAAATTGAGGAAGACAACGAAGTCCGGCGTATTCTGCATTGCCTGACGGCTCTTATCAGCGATAATCTTCCGGCTATCAAGCTTAATATCGAGGCTATGGAAACACTGGATTTTATTTTTGCCAAGGGTAAGCTCAGTTTGGCTATGAAAGCATCATCCGTTGCCATTCATACCGAACGGGAAATCCGGATCGTGGGCGCCAGGCATCCATTAATTGATTCTGATACCGCCGTGCCTTTAAACTTTGAGATCGGCAATAAAATAAATGGTGTTATTATTACCGGTCCGAATACCGGAGGTAAAACCGTGGCTTTAAAATGTGTAGGACTTCTATCGCTTATGGTACAAAGCGGATTGCATGTTCCAGCGGATGAGAACAGCATTTTTTGCTTGCATAATCTGGTGTTGTGCGATATTGGCGATGGGCAAAGCATCACCGAAAATTTGTCCACCTTTTCAGCTCACCTGAAAAACATTATTGAGATATTAAAGCAGGCCAATCATGAATCCCTTGTCCTCCTCGACGAGCTCGGCTCCGGAACCGACCCGCTCGAAGGAATGGGGCTGGCAATTGCGATTTTAGATGAGCTGGGCGCCAAAAAGTGTTTGTTTGTGGTGACCACCCATTATCCCGAAATCAAAGAATATGCGGCAAATAAGCCCGGGCTTGTAAATGCCCGTATGGCATTTGACAAAGAGAGCCTTTTGCCGCTTTACCGTCTTGAAATCGGTGAGGCTGGAGAGAGCTGCGCTTTTTATATCGCTGAAAGGCTGGGTTTGCAGCAACATCTGCTGGCACGCGCTCACGAAGCCGCATATGGAAATTCAATGAAACAACATGGGGCTCTGTTGCAGCCAGGCAATGCTTATCCCGAGAAGAGCGCTATCATGCGCGCTGGTGTGCACGCACCCGTGGCGCAGATCGTCAAGGAAAAGGAACCGCCGCGAAAAGTTCAGTCCCGCAGCGAGAAGTTTAACATCGGCGATAGCGTAATGGTTTATCCTCAAAGAGAAATAGGTATTGTCTATGCCCGTTCAAACGATAAGGGAGAGATTGGCGTTCAGATCAAGGGAGAGAAAAAGCTGATAAACCACAAACGGATCAAATTAAAAATAGCCGCTAGTATGCTATACCCGGAAAACTATGATTTTTCCATCATCTTTGATAGTGTGGCGAACCGGAAAGCCCGCCATCTGATGGGAAAACGGCATGTCGAGGGTAATGTGATTATTACCGAGGGGGATGGGAAATGAATACAACTCATATTCGAAATTGAACAAAAATAGGCGATTTAAAAAAACCAACTTCACATTGAAAGGAAGAAAAAGATGAGTATTACACTTCGTCCGGAAAACGAAAAGGATTATCAAGAAGTTGAAAATTTAACCCGGGAAGCTTTTTGGGATCTCTATCACCCAGGATGCAGCGAGCACCTGGTTGCCCACAAAATTCGCAAAAGTTCCTCTTTTATACCCGAACTTGATTTTGTAGCGGTACAAGATAATCCGCGCGCTGGTGCGCAAATTGTCGGGAATATCATTTATTCCAAATCAAAAGTGGCGGACCTAGATCAGCCTGAGCATGAAGTAATAACTTTTGGCCCATTAAGCGTTTTACCCTCTCTTCAAAAGCAGGGAATTGGATCGGCTTTGATCACCCATACAAAAAAGCTGGCCCAAAATATGGGTTATAAAGCCATTGTCATATTTGGAAATCCTGCCTACTATCACCGGTTTGGTTTTGAAAATGCCGAAAACTTTGGAATAAGTACTTCTGAAGGGCTGAATTTTGAAGCATTCATGGCGTTAGAACTGTATAAAGGCAGTTTACAAGGCATAACCGGGAGGTTCTATGCCGATCCCGCCTTTGAAGTTAATGAAGAAGAATTGGAGATTTTTGATAAGAAATTTCCATATAAAGAAAAACACGTTACGGATACGCAATTCAAGTAA
>JAEZKW010000203.1 GCA_023415375.1 Bacillota bacterium | reverse complement strand
AACCGGATCAAAAAAATTTGGCAGGTTATGATTTTTGGTTTTAACCCCATTCATGGGGTTTGCTTTATAGCAGCCGTGTGTTTTAACACGCGGGTTGGCAATCATCGGATAACAAATAGCAATTATTGGCAACTTAACCTGACGACATTGGCACGGGGGTTAGGTGAAATAGGCATTCAAGACCCCTTTCATCTTATACGGAGTCTTTTATCTTTAGCTTTTCTTTTCTTCTTTTCGAGGTGCGAAAGTTGAATGAGGTACAAAATATTTAAGCCACAGAGACACGGAGAAAACCAATATTTATATATTAATGATAAGAACGAGCGCAATATTTCCTTTGACCCTTCGGGATCTTCGTGCCTCTCCTGCTAATCCCGTAAATCCGGTAAATCATGGTCAAAAAGCTCCTTCCGAGCTTCGAATTTCTCCCTTTAATATAGAAAAAGGTTGTTATTTTCTTCGAATTCCTCCCTTTGATATAGAAAAAGCTTGTTATTTTCTTCGATTTCCTCCCTTTTATATAGAAAAAGCTCCTTCCGAGCTTCGAATTCCTCCCTTTGATATAGAAAAAGCTTGTTATTTTCTTCGATTTCCTCCCTTTAATATAAAAAAAGTTCCCTCCGGGTTTCTCAATTTCCAATAACAAATCCGATAAAGTCCTTATTGGCAATGAATTCACCATGCCGATTTGCGCTATTGGTTTTCCCAAGATCCTTCCATGGTACACAGCGGTTATAAACGGACCGCAACATCCTTGACATAGTCGATGATACTGGTGTATTGGCTGAAGTCATGATCATTGAGATAAGGATACGTACTAACATCAAAGCGGTAGTTTTTCATTACAAACTTATCGAAAATGAGCTTGATCGCGCTGTCGTCACAGATTTGGCTGGAACAATAGCTGAAAACTCCGACCTTTTTATTGAGCAGCGGATTTTCATCCGTATTCATAAGACCGGTATCATAAAGAACGCTTGTCATCCGCTCAAAAAGGGCGACAAGTCTTGATGGAATGCCTGCGTATACCGGTGCGATGATCAAAATCGCGTCAGCGGTGACCATTTTCTCGAATATCGCCTGGAAATGGTCATTTTGTGACGGCGGCAGGACGCAATGTCCAACCTCTCCGCATTGATGACAGGAGGTGCATCCCTCGATCTTTTTCTCCGCCAAATGGATAAAATCAAATCGATGGGCTGTATGCAGCTCTTTCAGCATTTTTTCAATTTCACCATTGGTGCCGCCCATGCGGTGCGAACCGAAAATCACAACAATATTCACGGATATACCTCAAATCAAAAACAAGTTTATTCAAGCGGGATTACTTTCCGAAAACTCAAGACACTACGTCCTATCAACGGCTCGCTTTCGTTTGTATACAAATTGCAGGCGGAACCCAAGCCCTCAGACCTTTCATCCGTCCAAACTATTGAATCTGTTTATCTGTTTAATCCGCTTAATCCGTTTAATCCTGGTCTAATCCTGCTTAATCTCGGTCAAATAATGAACCGCGCTTAAAGCCGCCACTTGTCCTTGGCCGACAGCCCGGCTGATTTGCCATGGCCTGCCTGTGCAATCACCGGCTGCAAATACTCCCGCTAAATTGGTAGCCTGCGTAAAATCAACCCGAATGAAACCATTTTCAATATGTAAACCATCCAAGATTTCATTCGCTGGCCGGCCAGCTCTTTCGATAAAAATACCGTTCACCTCAAATTCTCCGGCCGAAGTGATCAGTCGTTCTACCTTGTCCTGACCCAGGATTTTCTGAGGCTTTCCATGGACTACGTTTACTTTTGGGCCGAGTTCCGTGGCGAATTTATATTGAGGAAAGTAAAAGACTTGCGCACAAATCTCGGATAAAAATGCCGCTTCCGATTCTGCTTCCGGAATGTAACCAATCATGGCTACCGCTTTTCCCTTAAAAAACATACCATCGCAAGTAGCACAGTAACTGACTCCCCGACCCACAAACTCCGCTTCACCGGCAATCTCAGCGGTTGTTGAAATTCCCGGAGCCAAAACCACCGCTCGCGCTTGGAGCGCATTTTCCCGGCCAATTAAAGAAAAAAGCTGATCTTCCTGATAAATATTCTGGACCTCATCTTTTAAACTGACGACCCCTTCGGCGTCAGCATGGCTCCTCATCCGGCCAATTAATTCCGATCCTGATATTTGCGGGATGCCTAAATAATTTTCAATCTGTTCGGCCTGAACCAACTTTGAACTCACGGCCTCTTTAGAAACCAAGAGAGTTTGCTTATTCCTCCGTCTGGCATTGACGGCTGCCGCAAGGCCTGCCGGCCCTCCTCCAACGATGGCAATATCATAAACCATGATATCCTCCCTAAAAAAATAGAATTTAAATCAATACGAACAGGTAACTTTATAAAAATGAAGAATAATATTGAGGCTTAAAAAACAATAAAGGAGCATCCTCGTGTTATATAACATATTTAAAAATCTATTTCTTGGTATTCTTAAGCTTTTTGCCGGTCTTAAAGTCACCGGCAAAGAAAATATTCCTGAAAATGGTCCTGCCTTAATCGTGGCAAACCATATCAGCAATTGGGACCCTATGGTGTTAGGATCTGACCTAAAGCGTCAGGTTAAGTTTATTGCTAAAGAAGAACTTGTGAAAATTCCTCTCATCGGCCTTTTAATTAAGGCCTGGGGGGTCGTGCCCATCAAACGGGGCCGGGGCGATCGGGAGGCCATCGGTAAATCTTTGGAGATTTTAGGAAATCAACACTTGATGGGCATTTTTATTGAGGGAAGAAGAAATACCGTTCATCCCGAACAAATGTTGAAACCTCAGCACGGAGCTGCTATGTTGGCAGTAAAAACCGGCGTTCCCGTGATTCCGGCTGTCATTATCAATAGCAATAAAATTTTCCGAAGTTTTAAAAGGGTCAGGGTTGTCTTCGGAGCCCCGATTCAATTTACGGAAGAAGCCGGCGCCGACAAGAAGGAACTCTATGAACAAATAAGCAACCGGCTTGTCCAGGAAATTATGAAATTAAAAG
>JAEZKW010000161.1 GCA_023415375.1 Bacillota bacterium | reverse complement strand
GAAGCTACCGAAAATGAATTTGTAAGGAAGAGAGGTCCAACTGATGGAAAAGAGCAGTTTTAACCTGAACAATTATTTGCAAACATTTAAAAAAGGAAATTTTATTTATCTCGAAGGCGATCCTGCCACTAGGTTTTTCATGATTCAATCCGGGTCGGTTCAACTTCGTCGCAAGCTACATAAGAACGAACTTATTATCGGCACATGCGGATCCGGGGATTTTTTTGGGTTGGTTTCCACTATTGAAAGATGGGTTTATACTGAAACAGCCGAGGTTACCCAAGACTCGGAAATATTTGTTTTGAAACCGACGGATCTGGAACAACTCGTTATTCATGACCCCTCCATTGGGTTTAAAGTTGTTAATTATCTTTCAAAACAATTAAGAGAGCTCGACATCAAACTCGAGAAGCTATCGCAGAAATGAAATAGACAAAAGGCGTTTTGATGATTGATAATAACATTGATCAATGTAAAAGGGGTTAATCACCATGTTTGATGAAGCTTTACTTGAAAAATTCACCCAAAGTTATGAGGCTGGAGATACTATCTTCTCGGAAGCGGAACCGGGTCACGAAATGTATATCATTAAATCCGGCCGGGTTAAAGTAGTTCGATGCAAAGGCTCTGAGGAACAATTGTTAAGTGTACTGGGCCCGGGAAGTTCATTTGGCGAGATGGCCTTAATCGAAGCGAAGCCCCGCTTAGCTACAGTTGTGGCTGTGGAAAAGACTGAAGTTCTGATGGTGACCTTCACTGATTTGGAGCAGGTTTTAAGCTCAAAACCGGAATTTTTATTTAAGCTCATCCAAGTTTTTTGCAGACGAATCCGTTTCACCAGTTGCCAAATTCAAAATTATTCGATTAAATCACCGTCTGGCAAAACGGCTGATTTACTATTAATGCTCGTTGAAAGCGGAAACTTTAATCCAAATCAAGATACGTTCAAATTGGGAGTTAACGCCGGGGATATCAGCCAAATGACTGGTTTGAAACTGGAAGAAGTTAGCTCGGTACTTGAAAAATTCGTTAGTGACGGTTTGATTCGAATGGATAAAGAGCAGTTCGTGTCCATTGCTAATTTAAATAGCCTAAAAAACGTCAGAAATTTTTACGTCCATAAGGATAATCCGGGGGGTAGGTAGGACGGTTGAAAGTGAAAAGTGTGAAGGGAAAAGAGAAAATAATTCCTGCTTATTTCTTTTGATGATTATTAGGGCCGATGGGAGACTGTTCCTGCCTCCCACGACCTCTCTCGCGCAAAGTGCGTGCTGCCTTTGGAGCCAAAGATCTTCTTTTCATTTCAAACTTCTGATATGATGCCGAGAGCTTTGTGATTGCTGTAATTGTTGCCGACCGCGGGCTAAAGCCCCACGGCTATTTGCAATCAACCCCCTTAAACGGGGCTACAATGTTGAATATGTTTGAATTTATAGCCGGTTTTAATCGGGTTGGGTTATCCCAGCCGTGGGATTTATCCCGCGGATTGGGAACGGAGCATTCTACCAATGACAATCATAAAATTCGATAATTTGATAATTTAATAAGAAAAGGGTGCCTTATTCGGTACTTTGAGAGTTTAAAATGGAGGGAACGCCTTATGTCGCTGGTATATATCTTACTCAATTTTCGAGAATCTTTTTCTCCTCCTTTGAAAGAACTCTAGGCTTTAATTAATGTTATTGTTCCTTGACTTTCAATTTTATTCGAAATAAAAAACTTCCAATAAAATAATCCATTGATGTTTTCAGGCGTAAAGTTATTTAAAATACCTTGAATACAATAAGTTGGTACGCCTCTTTCGTTGAGAAATGTATAAGAAAAGTTTCCATCTTGCGAACAAGCTCCTTCGATTCTTATTATTGTAGCTGGGGAATCTGAAGAGTCTTGAGGTATAACAGCTCCTTCAGATTTTCCATATTCATTCGTTTTTAAATAAAGGATTTTGAAATTATAATAATTCGATGGAGATATTCCAAAGGAAATTACCCCTTTCCAGTTACCAACATAGGGATTATTGCTTTCACAAAGTCCTACTGAACAAATCATCAAAACCAATAACCCAATAAAAATAAGTTTTTTCATAATCATATCTCCTTAAATCCTCGCCATTATAACAGACGCATTATAAAGTAAGTGACCGGATAAAGGGTAATCTTAAGTATCCAGTCAACATAACTTTCTGCTTTTCCAAAAAAAATCCTTCAGCTAGATCAACCAAATATGGACCGTCCCTTTTCCATATATTGATTCATAACATTGGTTTGGGGGTTAGGTGATGAATCCCTTTTCCTTCAAGCTAACATAATTCCGTTCTCCAGTTATCAAATGGTCCAACAGTTCGATACACATGATTTTTCTGGCTTCTTGGAGTCTGCGGGTGAGAAAAATATCATCCCGGCTGGGGGTAGTATCACCGCTGGAGTGGTTGTGGAAGGCGATGATGGATTTGGCGTCGCACGTTTGCATACGCTTCATCATGGCGGCTAGATATCATTAATTGTTGGTTTAAATAATGATTACATGATTTTGAGTGCCGATGGGAGACTGTTCCTGCCTCCCCTGACCTCTCTCGCGCCTTTAAATGAAGGCGAGTTTTCCCCCAATGGAGCATTTCAAAGCGGCAGATAGAGTAACTGATGCCTTTGGGGCCAAAGACCTTTTGGATGTTCCTGTTCCCTTCTACCTATTTTGCTCTAACGTGAGGAGCGACTTATCTAAGGACTCATCCACCTTCTCCGTCGATATAACCGTCGGGAAAGGTATTTTAAGGTGCAAGCTCGCTTCATTAATTCTTAGCGTTTGCGATTCAACTGTGTTTAAAATCCGCAGCTATTCCCGACAATGATTACCGTCATGTCGGTAACGAATGGTTTTCTTCGCATCACGGAATATACCCGGCATAACCTGGTTTTGGATCGACAATTCACACATACTCCTGTTTTCGTGCATGGATTTGAAAGATTGGGTCGCTCAAGTCTTTTATTGTTCAGCGGCGCTGCGGCGGTTTTCAATCTTTCAAACGCAGCAGCTTCATCGCTACAAACTTTATCAACGCTCACCACAACAATAACTTTTTTGGGACCAAAGCTCATAGCAGCCACTCTGTTCCCCATCATATCTACATTGACCAAAGCTCCATCTAAAGTAACCGCATTACTGCTGCATAAATAAAGATCGCTCATCATTTCTTCTTTGGCAACAGCTATCATTTCATCACGGTTTTGCACTTCCCCGTGATCCAGGACCTTGGCGCCGACCGCCTGGACCTTATCCTGTATTCCCATATTCTTAATGGTCATTGAACCCCCGAAACCCACGCTAGATTCAGGACTTACATGTTTCATAATAATATCTGTTGCTTCCTTTTCCGTAGCCACATAGATCGCGTCGAAATCATTTTTTATCAGGGCGTCGACTACCCTTTTCCCGATTGCTTCCTGATGCCAGCTTTTCACTTCCATAATAATTCCTCCTAATCAATTTTTAAGCACATTAGCTGTTACTTTGCTGCGTAAACCGTACCCCCATGTCGAAGGCTTTCTGGCAATCCTCCGGAAATATTTCATCCCTTCTCTGCGCTTTTTCAGCAGGATTTATCGAAGCTGGAATTACATATTTGGAATAATCGTCATACTTTCTTGGACTTCCGTTAAACGCAATGATTTTCATACTACACCTCCTTGTAAGCAATTTTAGCAGGGCATTTTGTATGATCGGTAAACCAAAAACAATTTTTACACCCATAGCACTTGTTCACCGTCTGGCTGTTTATCACATGGTTGGCAAACTCAGCATCGGTAAGCATTGCCCTACCGATTCCGGCAAAGTCTGCATAATCATTTTCAATTAAAAACCGGACCTGTTCTTCCGTGCGGATTTCGTTGACTGCAATTATGGGAATACCAACTTCTTTTTTAATTTTATAGCCGCTATATGTCATAGGGCTGCATTTAAAGTGTTCCGGGGCAGGATGAACTGGCGGCTGCATGCCAAAGGATATATTCAGCAGATCAATTCCAGCCTTCTCGAATACCTGTGCTGTCTCGAGGCCGTCCCTGCTCTCCGGCAGATACTCACCCATTCGTACAGATACAATAAAACTATTACTGGTATTTTCCCTGATACTTGGAAGAATTTCGGTTAAAATCCTTGCCCTGTTCGCTGCACTGCCTCCAAATTCGTCCGAGCGGTGATTACATGATGCGTCCAAAAATCTGCAAAGTGTAAAGCCATGTGCAAAATGAAATTCCACACCATCAAAACCCATATTACAAGCGTTGACGGCCGCCTGCTTCATTTCTGCTTGTATTTCGTGAATTTGATCAACTGAAAGCAGGTTGATGTCAAGATCATCATAGACAGCAAGCTGCATCATTACCGCTGCACCATAAGAATGGACATTAGCAGCAATTTGCGTTAAAGCTTCTACATTACCGGACGACCACATTTCTGTAGAGTTTAACGCTCCTGATACATTTGTTGCCTGTACAATAATGAGACCCGCACCGCCTTTTGCCCGCTCGGTATAATGGTTAATGTGCTGGCTGCCGTAGTATGAACCGTTATCTCCGTGAAAAGAGAATGTAACCATTGGGAGCAGTACAATCCGGTTTTTTAAGGAGATATTTTTAATGGTGATCGGCTCTTGCAGCTTCGCCAATTCCTTTCGCCTCCCATCCGGAAAAATCGTTATAGAACACAGTATTATCAATAACAACACGCTGCTCATGCATTTTGCTTGGGGCGGCATCTTCAGTAGGGTATCCCATTACAAGCAAGGCGACCGGCTCGAAGCTGTCAGGTATATCCTATGTCTCTTTGATTTTCTCAATAGATTTAGTGCTGAATTTCCGCACAGAATATCTCTCTTTAGCAAGAGTCATAAAGTCCATAATCATCTTCCTTTCTCTTTACAAATATTTTCTTACATGTTAAACTGAGTATAAAAAATCAAGCACAAAAGTGCAAGTACGCACATTTTTGTGCCTTGAAATTTAGAGGTCATTATGGTTGGAAAAACAACAGAAGTAAAGCCTGTTCACTTTAATAAATGCGCAGTCATTCATGCTCTGGAAATCATCGGCGGAAAGTGGAGGTTGCCGATCATATGGGAACTTTCTGCACAAGAAAGCATGAGATACAACGAACTCAAACGCCATTTGAATGGGATCACCAACATTATGCTTACCCGTGCATTGCAAGGCTTGGAAGAACATGGACTTGTGAGCCGTACCGAATACAATCAAATTCCGCCTCATGTGGAATACTCTTTATCTGAAAGCTGCAGAGAATTGCTCCCTGCCCTTGAGATCATCAATCAGTGGGGAAAAAGGCAAATGCTAACCGACCATTGCGAGGAAAAGGCTGTCGAATATTAAGTTTTTCAAAGAAGTCCGCCACAATGTCTTTGTACGTCATGATATTTTCTGCATCCAGTCAGTATGTATTTTGATATCGGTAGCCTGCCCCTTTATCCCACCTTCCATCCATGGTTGATGAATCAATATCTCACTATTAGGTAATGTAAATCCTTTTCCTTTTGCACCAGCTGTCAGTATAAATGATGCTGCGCTTGCAGCAGTACCTATACATATGGTTGATACATAGGTCTGATATATTGCATCGTATCATTATTAGCTTTACAGTTTCAATCTTAAATGCTTGATCAAATTTTCGTCTTTCGTTCATTGGACATCCTCTTTTTAAGAGTCATTTCAGATAATTGTGGAGAATCAAAAAGTGTTTTCGCAGATTACCTCCTCGTTTCACCTTGCATATTCAGCAGTTGGAAGAGGAACTGGGAATCACGCTGTTCGAAAAAGCGGGCGGCTTCTTCAAGTTGCCAATTTAACTTCAAAAATAAAGCTTCAATCATCCATTTTTCCCTTCACCCTTTTCACTTTATAGAAACCCTTTTTCCTTCAAACTGCAATAATTTCTTTCTCCAGTAATTACATGATCCAACAGTTCAATGCACATGATTTTCCCGGCTTCTTGGAGT
>JAEZKW010000158.1 GCA_023415375.1 Bacillota bacterium | reverse complement strand
AATCTTAGACATATTAGATAAATATCATGTTAAAGCCACCTTTTTTATGATTGGCCGGTTGATGGACAAGTATCCTGATATCGTCAAAGAGGTGTTAAGCCGGGGGCACGTAATCGCCAATCATACTTATACTCATCCCAGCAATATTGAATCCGATACATCAGCCCAAGTGATCCGTGAATTGGAGCAATGTGAACAGGTGATCGAAAGGATGACCGGTCAACGCGCTTACTTTTTTAGACCGCCCCGCGGTTTAATTGACAGTACCGTATTTTCTATCGCCCAGGATGAAGGGTATCAAACAATCCTCTGGACAGTTAGCGCGGACCACCATGATGCGCCAACTCCGGAACTCATGGCTGAGCGGGTACTCAAGCTGAATAGACCGGGGGGGATTATTCTAGCCCATGATGGGTCCTTTCCGACTCGCTGGAAGGATGTTGCCGCAACTCCCTTGATTATTGAGAGACTCCAAAAACAAGGATACCGTTTTGTAACAATACCGGAGCTGTTAAAAATCGGAGCGAAACATCAATATACCAAGGACGGCTTAAAACATTATTAATCGGTTTTACTTTTGGGACGGCTTCGTAAAAACGCTACGCGTTTTTTACGGAATTGCTCTGCAAATCAACATCAGTCAGCCATTTCTCCCGAAAAGCAAAAGGTTGATAATGATCAATATAAGTTAGAGCTTCTAAAGGCTCTTTTACAACTTGGTAAAGTTGCCTGCAATCCGGTTTTGCAAAATGTTGATCAATAATTTGTTCGAATAGAGTCAGGAGTTGCCCGTAAAATCCATTGGTGTTTAAAATGACCACCGGTTTATTATGATACCCTAACTGTTTAAGAGTAATGATTTCCAGGATTTCTTCCAGAGTGCCGTATCCGCCTGGTAAGGCAATGAATGCATCAGATTTTGAATCCATGACGGCCTTACGTTCCCGTAGACCATCAGTTACGATCAACTGGTCGCAATTTTCGTAAACAACACCCGGTAAATTCAAAGCCTTGGGGATCACTCCAATTACTTTGCCGTTATTTTGATGGACTGATTTGGCAGTAGCCCCCATCAGGCCCAGAAGACCTCCGCCAAATAGCATGGTATCACCCCTTAAAGCGATCTGTTTGCCCAGTTCCCTGGCTGATTCGAAATATACCGGATCAATACTACAACTGGAAGATGAATAAACACAAATAATTATGGCACATCACTCCTTACTTTTTCACAAAGGTTTTTCCGAAACCCCAAAAGGGGTTCGGGCAACGCAATCCTTTCTAGAGAGTTTATACTAAATTGTGTTGATAAACAAGTCTTTTTAATCCTAAATCATCTCAAGGGGTGGTTTTTCTTTTTTGTTAAAAAAAAAATATAACTAAAGATTAGCAGGAAAAATTATTTTTTTAACGTAAAGTATATGTTACATGTTTCGGGAAATAAAATGTTATTCATTATTTTTAACGCCTGTAGCTTGTGAATGTTACACAAACCTTCCGAATCATCAGTCGGGAGAAGTAGAGAATAAGGTGAATTGATATGATTACAATTGAAAACGTTGAAAAGCATTTTGGCCATCTTCATGTACTGAAGAATATTAATCTTCATGTAAAGACCGGCGAAAAATTGGTGGTAATTGGACCCAGCGGTTCGGGAAAAAGCACTCTGATACGTTGTATCAACATGTTGGAAAGGCCAAATCACGGACGGGTCATTGTTGATGGCGTCGAGGTTACCGCTCATAAAGCTGAGATCCAAAAAGTACGACAATCAGTTGGTATGGTTTTTCAGCAATTTAATCTTTATCCTCATAAAACTGTTTTAGAAAACCTTACCTTGGCTCCAATTTTAATTCAAAAAAAGTCTCCCAAAGAGGCAGAAGAGACAGGTATGGCCTTCTTGGAACGGGTTGGCCTCGGGGGAAAAGCCGGCGCTTATCCTTCACAACTTTCCGGTGGGCAGCAGCAACGGGTTGCTATTGCCAGAGCTTTAAATATGCATCCTAAAATTATGTTATTTGATGAGCCTACTTCAGCTCTTGATCCGGAGATGATTCAAGAAGTCCTTGATGTCATGACTGGTTTGGCCCATGATGGAATTACCATGGTGGTCGTTACCCATGAAATGGGCTTTGCCCGTGAAGTTGCTGATCGGGTCATCTTCATGGATGAAGGGATAATCTTGGAAGATGGTTCACCGGAGCATTTCTTTCAAAACCCGACGCAGGAACGAACCCGTCAATTTTTAAGCCGTATCTTACGGTGAAATATAAATTAAATCAGGAGGTAAACCCTATGAAAAAATTGGTGATTTTCTTTAGTTCGCTGGTATTCCTTGCAAGTCTGGTTGCTGTATCCTGTCTCGCTGCTACGGCGGATAGTCCGGATATCAAAGCAATTAAAGAACGCGGCGCATTAAAAGTTGGAGTCAAGATTGATGTACCAAAATTTGGTTACCGGGATCCGAAAACCGATAAGATCGACGGTTTTGAAGTCGATGTTGCCCGGGCCATTGCCAAGAAAATTTTAGGCAATAGAAGTAAAATTGATTTGCAGGCTGTAAATGCTAAAACCCGTGGCCCGTTACTGGATAATGGAGAAGTTGATTTGGTCATTGCAACTTTTACGATTACCGATGAACGCAAAAAAAGTTATAATTTTTCTGATCCATACTTCACCGATGGCGTGGGTTTGTTAGTCAAAAAAGCAGCTAAAATTAAAAGTCTTAAAGACTTAAACGGTAAAAAAATCGGAGTCGCTCAAAGCGCTACCTCAAAAGCTGCGGTTCAAGCTGAAGCCGACAAATTGGGTATCAAAGTTGAATTCTTAGAATTTGCAACTTACCCGGAAATCAAAGCGGCGTTGGATTCGGGTCGCGTTGATTGCTTCTCAGTTGATGGGTCCATTCTCAATGGATACCTTGATAAATCTACAATGATTCTACCGGAGCGCTTTAGCCCGCAAAACTATGGAGTAGCTTCCAAAAAAGGTAATGAGGGCTTAGCCCAATTGGTCAATGAAACGATTAATGAAATGAAAACCACTGGACAGATTGATAAGTTAATAAAGAAATGGAAACTTAACTAACATGGTAGGTCCATTCGCCTGGTTTAAATGGGTAGCATTATTCAAAGATTGGCACGTTTTCACTGAAGGATTTGTAACGACGGCGGTTGTTTCCGCATCAGCCCTTGGATTGGCATTGATTTTGGGGATCTTCTTTGGGATGTTGGGTGCATCCCATTGGAAGATTCCCTGGGTGTTTACCCGTTGCTATGTTGAATTTATTCAAAACACTCCATTGGTTATTCAAGTGTTTTTTCTATATAACGGTCTGCCCTACCTGGGAATTACTTTACCGGTCATTGCAGTAGGCATTATCGGGGTCGGCGTATATCATGGCGCTTACATTGCTGAAGTAATCCGTTCGGGGATTCAGGCAGTACCCAAAGGTCAACGGGAAGCCGCTCTATCCCAGGGATTTACTTATTGGGAGTCATTACGTTATATTATCCTGCCTCAAGCGAAAAAAGTGGTTTTTCCGCCACTTACCAATCAAGCGGTTTACCTAATTCGGAACACTTCGGTGCTGGCAATGATTGCCGGCGGGGATTTGATGTACCGGGCTGATTCCTGGGCAGGGAACAATCTATATTATGGTCCTTCATATGTGGTGACCGGATTACTTTATCTGCTGCTGTGTCTTCCATTATCTCAATTCGCACGGCACTTGGAACGTAAAGCGGAGGTGAGCGCGTGATCTCCGAACTTTTTAAAATAGAAAATTTTACTTTTTTAGCCCAAGGTTTATGGGTAACGGTTTTAATTGCCTCAGTCAGTATCTTATTTAGTTTTATTATCGGTATTATTTTGGGTGTGACCAGGGCTTCAAGACACAAAATATTCGGGAAGCTGGCTGGTTTTTATATTGAGGTCATCCGGAATATTCCCAACCTGCTTTTTATTATTGCAATCCGTTTTCTCACCCCATTAAAGCCGATACAATCGGGGATTGTGGCCATAACGATTTTTACTTCGGTCGCAATTGCTGAAATTATTCGCGGCGGATTAAATTCTATCGGGAAAGGTCAATGGGAGGCTGCACGATCGCAAGGTTTTAGTTATCCGGCTACTTTGATCCATATCATTTTGCCTCAGGCTTTACGAAATATGATTCCGCCTTTAGTATCCCAAATCATTACTGTGGTCAAAGATACTTCTTTTGTTTGGGCGGTCGGTATTGAAGACTTAACCGGCAGAGGTATGATTATAATGGGGCAATACGGTTCCAAATATCAAGTTTTCACCATTTTTGGCATTATTGCCGTAATTTATTTCGCTATGAATTATACCTTGTCGGTATTAGCTCGTAAACAACAACACCGTATGGCTCATTGAGGCCTATATGCTTACAGCCGTCAGCTAATAGCTATTAGCTGTCAGCTATAGTTATTGGCAATTTTCGATAATGCCAACAGCCAACAGCTAACAGCTAACAGCTAACAGCCGGTAGCCATCAGACCCTAATTTCCGAAAAAGGCATTCCTTGTACATAGGAGATGGCCGCGCCGGCGGCAGTGGCAAATTCAGCATTAACCGGAGTTATAAAGTTAACATCAAACAGTTTCCCGAGTTCACTGAAAATCTCATGAGATTGAGGTACATTGGTTAAATTACCGGTCAGAATGATGTCCTTGGTTTGGTCGATCCTGGCCGCAAATACTGAGATCATACCGATAGTTTGAAAAACCAAATTGATAATCCCGAGTCCGATATCGGCATTCGAAGCCAGGTCACTCAGTTTTCCGAAATTGGAAGCGGTTGATTCGGAAGGCAGGCCAACCACACAATGAGACAAGTCGCCGATACTTAAATCGATATGGTCCAAATTTCCGCCGTTAGCAGTCTCTATGAGATCGTTAAAATTGCGGACATTGAGCATCCGGTTGGATAAGCCCAACAATGTTCCACCCCCGACTCCGGTACCCCCAATGTGTCTGACTCCCTTCTGATCAGCCTTCACCAGTGCAGTCCCTGTTCCCATACTAATGATTAACGCATTGGAGAGATTGCTTAAAAAAAGGCCGCCCATTCCAATAGCCCGGAACTCATCGACCATCCCGGTAGGAATGTCATAAAGTTTAGCGGTGATATATGATGAGCCGACGCCAGTCACCATAATCCGCTCAATATCGCTTAATTCGAGGCCATTGGTGTTTAGAAATTTTCCAAAGGCTCCATAAACCGAAGCAATAGGGTCGGTTGCTTTAACCAGTAAAGGACTAAAAATGGCGCCCTTATCGAAACCTACGATTTTGGTAGTGCTACCGCCAATATCGATCCCAATAATCTTGCCCATCAGATGAGCCTCCTTCGCGATGATGAATGGGTATTCGTTCGTTACTGTTACAATTCCTTATTTTATCCTCTAATAAACATTTTGAAAATCGCCAGGCAGACTCCGGTAATCCCTTCACCACCAAAGAAGCCCGAGGCTGCAATCGTTCCAGTGGTTGTAGATTGGGGACGGATTCGGTCACTGACAAAACGTACTACACCGCCCAGAAATAACACAGCCGATAACTCGAACGATACATACATCCCAA
>JAEZKW010000133.1 GCA_023415375.1 Bacillota bacterium | reverse complement strand
TCACCTTTATCATCAAAGGCCAAATTCAAGCTTGGGTAGGGGGATTGACCAGTTATAGCAAGATTATACTTGGTGTTTGGATAAAAAGCACCATCTTCCGTATAATGAAACCAACGTGTTAAATCTTGATTGGTCGATACTTTAGGATTTAAATCCTCCTTATATGAAAAACCCAACATATAATCATCATATTGAGACTCGTAGGTGGCGCCATCATCTCTGGAATAGCTGCTGACAGAAGAGTTGGTCATATTGCTCTTTTCCAGTAGTCCGGCCTTTAAGGAAAAAATACCCGTTTTAGAGGTGGGAAGGGACTGGTTTATGGAATACAGATTTCCGCCATATTGAGTCAGCCGCACATCCAAGTTTCCGGATTCGTTTTGAAAAGGAAAATGATAATAATAATATCGAGTATCAATAAAAAAACCTTCTGTTGCGCTTTTGCCATACTGAACTGCAAAATTATCTTTCTTTTCATTTAATGAAATATACAGCAACGGCAAATAAAAGACGGGCACCGAATGCTCATAAAACCATACATGGTGCATAATTATGACATCATTCGGATAATACTCAATGTTTTTGGCAGTAAGGTGATAATGGGGGTGTTCAAGATTACAAGTGGTAATAGTAGCGTGTTTTGCCTGTAGGTCCTCGCCTTTGATTAATGCCTCTGCGGCACTCAAATAAGCGGGTCCCTGAATTTCAAGTTCGTTAATCTGAGTTTGCAGCGGATAAATCCAGCCTTGTTCTGTTTTTAAAAAATATAAAAACTTATTCCCGTGATAGACATTGCCTTTATTGGTCACGGTTAGGTTTCCAGTTGTAAGTAAAATGTCCTGCTCCTGGTCCAATAAAGCATAGTCTGCCTCTATTTGAATATTTTTATATTGAATTTTTACATTGCCTGAAGCCTCAACTTGCTGCGATTCGTAGTTATAAGTTACCTCATCCGCGGATACTTTGGCCTGGGCACTTTCGGCCCTGGAGGCCGCAGTAAACGTAAACAATAATATCAAGGCCAACATGGCCATACCCAGTGTCCGCTTCATCATTCACCTTAAGTGTTTTTTGCCAGTTACTTTACGTGGAAATATTTTACACAAAATAAATTTAAAATAATTATAACATATGTAGGTAAAATCCCACAATAAGCCACACCAGAGGCACTCAAGGATTGATATCCATCCTTGATGAAATGATGAAGGTGTTCGAGTCCTTTATCTTCGGTAATCAAAACTCCCCCAAATGACGTATAACCAATAATTTCTTCTGGATTACGAAGGAGTTCAGAGCATTGCGCCTTTTGACGTGGCGCCATATTTCTCGATCTGAATTGCTATATCGGCAAATGTTATTCATCCGTAAATTACCAGAGGGACCCTTTATTTGGTGCGCCATTTTGCCTAATTGAATATAATCTTCTTGCAGAAGTATGTTTTCCATGTTAGCAATGAATTCCTAAATTCGCTTCTTCTCCAGATAAGTCTGTTTGAGTCGCAAAGACATCAGAAACAAATTATAAAAGTTTTTACCCCCTTAAAATTCTCATAGTCCCCCGAATCACCAAAATTCCATTCCAAAGCAATTATGATTGTCTTTCTTCATATTATAATGTAAAATTATAAATAATATTCGAAAGGGGATATTTCATTGATAAATTCTTTCGATTATAAATTAGTCGCTCATCTCATGAAACAAGGGCGTTCAACCTGGGCTGAATTAGGCAGTATTTTGGGGCTGTCTGCTCCGGCTATAGCTGACCGGGTCCATAAATTAGAGGAAAATGGAGTCATTAAGGGATATACGACTTTAATTGACCCGGAAAGGGTTGGTTTAGGTATAGCGGCACTGATATCGGTAACCTTGGATCGGCCCGAACAACGCAAGCAGTTCCTGGACCAAATACAAAACATGACTGAGATTTTAGAATGCCATCATATTGCAGGTGAGGAAGATTACGTCCTGAAGGTTCGATGTCCCGATACAAAACGACTTGAATACTTGATCAGCGATGAGCTTAAGGCTATCCCGGGGGTTTTGAAAACCAGAACCACCATTATCCTGTCGACAATTAAGGAAACCCCTATTTTACCTTTGAATTTGCCAAAGGAGGATTCAAAATGAACCTCCCGGTTCTATCGAAAGGAATCATTTTAGGGTTTTCAATTGCAGCTCCGGTCGGCCCGATAGGAATTTTATGTATTCGCCGGACTTTAAATGAAGGTATGCTTATTGGGTTTACATCAGGTCTGGGTGCCGCTACTGCCGATGCCATCTATGGTTCAATCGCTGCTTTTGGTTTAACCGTAGTGTCTAATTTTTTGATTCATCAGCAACTTTATATTCATACTCTTGGTAGTTTATTTTTACTATGCATAGGTTGGAAGACTTTACGGTCTATCCCCAGCACAGCCTCTAACAGTAACGCCGGTCAAAGTGTAATGAGTGCTTATGCCTCTACCTTCCTGCTCACCATCACCAATCCCATGACCATTCTCTCGTTTACTGCTGTTTTTGCCGGGCTAAGCACCGGTACCATTCAGGAGAAGTATGTTTCAACCTTTTTAATAGTTGCAGGCGTTTTTACTGGTTCCATGCTTTGGTGGCTTTTGCTCAGCAGCGTAGTAAACACCTTACGCTATAAGTTTAATTTTATTTGGTTACAATGGGTTAACCGTTTAGCGGGACTCATCATCATTGGATTTGCCTTCTACAACTTCTCCCAATTGTTTTTTTAATAGAATTAACAGAAAAACAACCCCTTAAGGGATTGTTTCTATGGATTCAGCCTATTAAATATTATATAATAAGGTCTTTGATTCATCTGGGCTCAAGGAAATTTCCTTGGGTTTTAAGAATTTATTATATTCCTCTGACCATAGCAGCGGCCACTGCAGCCCCGGCACCTGATCCATCCTTCACGAGTTGGACTCTGATTTTATCAGCCTTATTTCCAAGGGCTTCATCCAGCCCTCTACGCAACTCTTCCTTAAAGCCGGTCATTTTCTCATAAATTGATCCGTCTACAGCCACCATATGTTGTTGTTTGAGTTCGGGATCAATATGGAGCACTGTACCGATGTAAGTTCCAGCGGCGAGTCGAGCGCCTCTTTTTACTATCAACGCCGAGATATTTTGGATAATCTCAGCATCGGGAGTGGAACAATCAAAAGTTGATTGAATATGATTCCTATTCCGAATGAATTCTGAGACTTCCTTTGACGGCAAGCTATTCTTTTCGCTAATTGAAGACCTCAATTTTTGATTATCGTTCAAAAAGCCACCCTGGTCAGCCAATTCACAGAGAAGAATTCTTACGAGTTCCCCTAAGTATACCCCGCTCACCATTTTTTCCAACCTGGCACCGCCCGGTTTATTGCTGGCAGCATCCAAAAGATTATCATATTCAGTAAAGGGAAGTTCCCAATCAAAATTAGCCGATTCCATGTTCACTATCATCGGTGACCCGGTTAGTGGATGATTAGGCTCCACATAACATGTATTATGTCCCGTTCCCAATATTGTGCCAATGTCCGCATCAGCATATTGGCATGCCGCAACCAGCAACGTTCCGACTGTATCGTTTAAAATGGCACAGGGATTCACATCGAGTTTTTTACGTTTAAGAGCCTCCAGCAAAAGTTGATTGGGATTTTTACCGACTGCACCGGTAACACTGATTTCCTTCATCCACATAATCAAAGTTGCATTATTAATATCTGTTTGCTTGGTAGGAAAAGAAAAAGTGTGCCCTAAATAATACTTTTCTCCTGGTTCAACAATTTGGGCAATTTTTTCGGCAAAAAAATCGAATAATTGTTCCGCTGTTGTTTGACTTGTGGTATAATCCCATGATCCATCCGTACTTTTTAATCCTGATGAAACCTCGGCAATCTTGGTGATATTGCGTTCTTTAATAGAGAACTTTGCCACCCTTACGTTGGTACCACCCATATCTACCGCTAGGAAGGTGCCGGATTCCTCTCCCGACGGTTTGCCGATATACGAAGGAATCATCAATAAGGGGCTTTTTTCCCCTTTCAGCCCGTTTTCGATAGCTTTTTTAAAATTTTGGGCAATTTCGTTAATTTTATCTACTGGAACTTCCAATTCTTTCTCTAGGGTATGTAATAAATTCATTTAAACAACCTCTCATTTATACGATGTGTTTTATCTTGAACAAAAAGCTCTATCAAACATAACGTGAATAATTCTCCATTCTTTTACGATACCCTTCAATGAAAAGATTCCTTATGTTCACATCGTTACTTTCTTGTTTCATCCTGCCTCATTGATAGAAATTTCCTGTTCCGTATTGCAAAATGAAGTATTATTGATAACTTCAATAAAACAGTCTACATATTCCGGATCAAACTGTTTTCCGGCACAGTTTAAAAGTTCCTTTAGGGCTTCTTCTATGGACACAGCTTTCCTATATGGCCGGTCGCAAGTCATAGCATCAAAGGCATCGACAATTGATAGAATTCGGCATTGGACTGGTATATCATAACCTTTAAGCCCAAGTGGATAACCGGTTCCGTTCCACCATTCATGATGCTTATAAATCCAATCTGCAATATGAATCAAATCAGGAAGGGAGCTGGCGATTCTGTAACCGATTTCCGAATGGCGTTTCATTTCCTCATATTCCAAAGGGTCCAATTTGCCCGGCTTAAAAAGAATCGCATCGGAAATACCGACTTTACCGATATCGTGAAACTGGGCAAAAAGGATCATATCATTGATTTCCTGCTCGCCTTGGCCGACTCGGGCTGCTAATTTTGCGACTAAGTCCTGTAGCCTTTCACAATGACCTTCTGTGGAAAAATCTCTGGCCTCCAGCATTCGCAGCAATACCGTTACAATTTTGCTTTTAACACTTAGCTGTTGATGCAGTTTTTCCCGATACATGTAATCATCAGCTTCTTTAAAGATCATCTTTTGATTTTTCCCTGGGTTATCAGTAATTGAATATCCCAGCGATACGCTTATCGGAAGTTCCATATTCTTAACCTTTACTGTTTTCAACGATTTCCTGAGTTTTTGGCGGATAGCATCAATCTCTTTAGCTGTTGTATTTTTCATAATAACAGCAAACTCATCTCCACCAATCCGGGTAACTAGGTCAGATTCGCGAAAATTCTTGAGGATTGCAGCGGCGACCTCTTTTAAGCATAAATCCCCTACATCATGCCCCATGGTATCATTGATTATTTTTAAACCATCCAAATCGCATAAGACCATGGCCGTATTGGATTGTTCTTCCCATTTTATCTCGTTGAACTTCGTTTCAAAGTAATTGCGGTTATATAAGCCTGTTAATCCATCATGAACGCTCATTTCATATATTTCAAGTTCAGCCGTTTTTTTATCCGTCATGTCCCGAACAATCTGCATTACCTTTTCTTCTTCATACAATACCATCCTGGCTTCCAAATAGCGGACCTCTCCGTTTATCTTTAAAGAATATTCGACAATCTGTATTTCTTTACTCTTCAGTACTTTTTCAATGGTATTCATGACATTAGCAGCACTGCTTGCTGGAAGCATTTCCCAAACCGATTTGTTAACTATCGAATTCAGCGGATGATGAAGGGAAAACGATTCATCCTTGGCAAAACACTCCAAATATGTACCATTCTTATCCATAACAAAGACTAAATCTGGAATTGCATTGAGTAGAGCGGCTAATTTTTTCTCCCGTTTACCGACGGCTTCAACCATTGCCACCAATTCTCTCGTCTTATGATTGAACTTCCTCTGTAGTGTAAAACTCCAGATTAAAAGCAGTATGGTTATTAAGGATGCGATTAATATCCCAATTTTGAGTATAAAAAATAACTTAGGGTTGCTACACGATGTTCCCAGCCGTTTATTATCAATTTTCTTATACTCTTGTCTGGAAATCCGATTAAAGCCCGACTGGACAATATTTAACAGTTGAAGATTTCCCCTTTTGACCCCTCGGTGAAGCTGACCCGAACATAAGACTGAGGAAGATTTAAATTCATTTTGAATTCCTTGTAGGTCACCGTTATTATCTTTATAGGCATAAGGAGGATACTTATCATCCAGAATGACTTTTACTTTTTCGGGCAGGCCTTTTCCTGCAATTTCAATCCCGGAGATCAGCAAACAGAGTATCAGTAGTACCACAACAAAAAATACTCGTTTTAAACTCATTTCAAAATTCCCCTCAATCTATGGCTGTTACCAAATTAACCAATCTATGTTACTACTTTATATATTCCGCCAAATTTACATCCCACTTGAAAACATCTTTTCCCAATGCCCATTCGCACATAATCAAAGACTCTTTGCTACTTACGCTTACTTGCACGGGATCCTTTAAATCTTTCTCTGTAAAAATAAGTGCTTTTCCCGGTGTAAAGGCGATCCATAAATCTTGGTTAGGCGAAATAACAGCATCGACAGCATTAGGAACGGTCCTTTTGAGTTCTCGTAAATTGCTACCGACTTCATCGTAGCGTACCAAGGTTTTTGGGGCTTCCAATGGCAAATCATAAAGTTGATAGGTATAACAATGAGCAGCGCCATTCTCAAAAAGCCATCTCTTGGCAATCTGTGGCTGCCAGTGGTATGGCTTCCGTGTTAATCCCCAGCCGAATTCATCTGTCTGGTTATAGACATCGGGGTATTTCCCGTACAAGTTCTCCTCTGTTTCCGAAATCTTCATAGCCCGGTAATCTTTTATATAAGGAATCGCTAAAGAACCAAAAATTTTATCGATGGAGACATTCTTTTTAGCATCAAAGCCTTCATTGCGGTCATTATAAATGAAAGAACGATTAAGATCCTGGATTTCCCGGACAAAAATAGCTGATTCCCTAAGATTAAGTGCGTCCCCGGAACCGTAGTAATTATCTTGTTTGATACAAACATAACGGTTTCCAACAGAAACCAATTTTGATGATTCACTTACCCAAGCCCAATTCTCTTCAACCGACTTAAGGTAATTGCGGAGTTTTTCGTTCAACGAGAATGTTTGCTCTAATGAATGAGCCAGTAAATATTCGATATGAATCTTAGTATTTCCGAGTGTACTGTAGGTTTCTTTTTCGTACCATTTCCCATGAATCAACCAAAAGCTATCACCATCCGGCGCCAAGATACCTGTTATACGATTGACCTTAATTTTACCTGATTCATTGGTAATCCAAAATGTGCGATATGTACTGACATCTTCGGCATCATTGCGAAACCCCAGTAACACACCGGTATTAGTTTCTACGCGTTCCTCCGACCAGCATTGATTGGTAAGGACTAAAAAAGAACTAAATAAAATTAGCATTAAAATTCGTTTTTTCAAGCTCTACACTTCTCTTTCAGTTCAATTTAGAACTTTTTTATTAACTGTACAATAATACATAAAAAATGTCTTTATCTATATTGTAACTAATTTTTGATATTTGGTGTCGAAAAAAATCGAAAAAAAAAGATATCCTTTGTCGGATATCATTACATTTAAGTTAAAATCTATCTTTATTCAAAATTTTTGAAGGTCAACAGAAAACTGATTGCCGTTCAATATATTCAAAAAAATCAAAGTCGGCCACTTGACCCCGTCCCGTTAAATCCTGACAACAAAGGCCTACATCGCACCGGTGAAAGTTCCTTCCTGACAATTTTTTAGACGCATATTTTAGACTTTTTTTGCTTAATAGCCCCATCATGAACATTAATTTCAATCATTTAAAAAACTTCTAGCCGATAGAGGGATATCACTACCATATCCCTCTTATCGGCGGCTCTCTTAATGGTATCTTCCAGTTCCGCTTTCCATATATCAAAGAAAAACTGTATTTTTGCCTTAACAAGAATTTCTTCAAAATACTTCTGCCTTTTCTTCCTGAAATTATTAAACTTTCTTGGTGGGTTTCTGTTTTCATCAACCAGGAGGACAAATTTTCCGTCAATTTCTACGCGAATCTTATCCTCTTTATCAAGTTCTGCGGCAATTTCGTAAAAAGAATACATTTTATCAGTCATATGCTCGAACATCCATTCCAGATGTTCGGTTTGACATTCCTATCATTAAAAATTTATATACATTTTCACATTTTTGCTTTATTCTCAAAGCTCCCGCCAAAAAATAATCAAAAATTTCGCCGTTACTTATGATACGGTTCTCCGTATCGGGTCTAACGGCGAAATTTTTAATGAATTAAAAGAAATAAAAGTCATATAATTCTGCGGAGGGCCGGTCTGATGGGCCGGCTTCTTCTCAAAGCTATCCTTAGTTATTGACTATTT
>JAEZKW010000120.1 GCA_023415375.1 Bacillota bacterium | reverse complement strand
GGTGAAATAGACGTTCAATAGCCGCAACTTAACCCAACTTAACCACCCTCGGCTCAAAATTCATATCCTTCAAAAGTTTCATGTAATCAACATCCCGTAACTCCGAAGGTTTCCGCCCCGAAAATGATACCAAAAGCGCTTCCATCACATTGGTTCCAAAAGAACGCCCATTAAACTCCGGTGTTGAGGTAACCAGGAGCGATACACCTTTTTGCTTTAGCTCTTCAATATCGGCTGCCGTTACAGTATTGGTGACCACAATTTTGTTTTTCAAACCATACGGCATATATTTTTTAATAAATAAGAAATCGCCGGCAATGATATCGGCATCTTCATAATATTGGGCGTATTTTGGGGTTGACTTCTCCTGCTTTGACCCGGTGGGATACAAAAGGGTAAACGGCATTTTGGTGATAACCGGCAAGGCTATATTAGCCAACCTCTGCAAACCCCGTAACGAATTTAAAGGAATCGGAATCCCCAGAGCAAAAATCAGGTCCCCGAAAACCATTTTACATCCTGCTTTGGTAAAAGCTTCGGCCATTCCAAAACGATCAACGGCCGAAACCATCAGTACCTTTTTGCCCTCTAATTGAATTTTTAGCTGGTTTTGTAAATAATCGACAACTTGTCGTTCCAAAGTGTTTTTTAATCCGCTGCCATCAAGTACCGGCGATTTTTGAGCGGCCCTTGCCATACGGGCGGCATCTTTGATTATGAAACGTTTTGAACCCGAAATTAGGTAAAGATCAATTCCCCCGAGGCCGAAGGCATCGACTTTTCCGTCCAATTCTCCAATCATCTCAATCGCCTTTTTTAAATCACCATTGGTTCCAATCCGTTCAATGGTTACCTTTTCCCCTAAAAATTCAACCTCGACCCGATGGTCACGTACGGAGCTGCCTAAGCTTACACTAACAATTCTTTTCATATCACGACACCGCTTTCTTCAAAAATGGACCGCTTATTATAACCGACTTTCTATTTCTACAACATAGTTTTCGTATTCCCGTAACACTTCCTTTAGGGATTCCACACTCGTCAGCATATTAATTTTATCACGCATTTTAGCTGCTCCAGGCATTCCTTTGAGATACCAAGAAAGATGCTTGCGCATTTCCAATAAGCCACGGTGCTCGCCGGAATATTGGATCTGGAGCTGCAAATGCTTTTCGATTAGCTTAAATTGCTGATGAATCGGAGGATCCGGCAATATAACGCCTTTTTCTAAGTAACTGACAATTTGTCCAAAAATCCAAGGCCGGCCCAGGGCCGCCTGTCCAATCATTACGCCATCACAGCCCGTCTGCTCCAACATGGCTTTGGCAGCTTCCGGCGAATCTACATCCCCATTACCAATCACCGGGATGGAAACATAGCGTTTCACTTCCGCGATAGCATCCCAATTAGCCTTCCCCTGGTAAAACTGCTCCCTGGTCCGGGCATGAAGAGTCACTGCGGACGCCCCCTGATCCTGGGCAATTTGGGCGAGCTCCGGAGCGATAATCCGGCTGCTGTCCCAGCCCAAACGAAATTTTACTGTAACCGGTATTTTGACGCTCTCCACGACTCTTTGAATGATTTTTGCTGCCAAAGGGAGATTTTTTAAAAGGGCCGCTCCTTCTCCCGATTTTACCACTTTAGAAACAGGACACCCCATATTAATATCGATGATATCGGCGCCTTCTCCGGCAATAAATAAAGCCGCCTTTGCCATGATATCCGGATCGGATCCGAAAATTTGAATACTGACTGGTTTCTCAAACGGTTTGATCTGGATCATGTCCCGGGTTTTTTGGCTGTCATAATGTAATGCCATGGCACTAATCATCTCACCGCAAACAAGTCCCGGGTTAAACTCCTTCACAATGGCCCGAAATGGCGGATCGGTGACTCCGGCCATCGGTGCCAACACAACTGGATTGGGTAATACTACAGAGCCAATCTTTATCATTTATCGATTCTCAATTCCCAGTTTTCAAGGTTTATTTTTTTGCAGTATGAATGGTTGCAATTTATTGACCAGCGGTGCATCAATTTCCACCGAAAGCCGAATTCCTTCGGGAACAAAGGTCTCTTCCAATACCCGGCCTTTACGGTGTAACAAGTCGAGTACCGAAGCCTCTGAAAAAGGCAACAGCACCTGACAAGTGGTAACCGAATCTGCCAGTTTCTTTTGGATTCCTTGGATGAGCTCAGTTATCCCTCGCGCGCACGCGCAATCATATTTTGCCGATACCGGATAGGCTGCCCATTCATGAGCCAAACGGTGGATCTCGTTTTCCGAATCCAATAAATCGACTTTATTCAGGACATTTAACATCTCTTTGGTTTCAATGCGAAGTTCCGTTAAGACTGATCGAACTGCGGTATATTGCGCCATCTGATTGGAGGAACTTGCATCCATCACATGAATCAATACGCTCGCCCGAACGGTTTCCTCCAAAGTTGCCTTGAATGCTGCCACCAATTGGTGAGGCAAATCGCTGATAAACCCGACTGTGTCTAAAAGCAGTATTTCTTTATGATCCGGTAACTTCATCAAATGAGAAACCGGGTCTAATGTATCAAATAACCGTCCTTCCGCCGAAACCCCAGCCTTGGTCAGACAGTTGAAAAGTGTTGATTTTCCAGCGTTAGTATAACCCACTAACGCAACGGTAGGTATCTGGTTTTTTTCCCGCTGCTGACGTTGGACCATTCGATGGGTTTCTACTTGGGCCAGCTCTCGTTTTAAATCGGCTATCCGGTGGCGTATGTGCCGGCGATCCACCTCCAACTTGGTTTCGCCCGGGCCGCGAGTGCCGATGCCACCGCCCATCCTGGAATACCCCATATCGGAATTGGCAATACGAGGTAAAAGATAGCTTAATTGAGCCAGTTCGACTTGGAGTTTACCTTCACGAGTCCCGGCCCGCTGGGCAAAAATATCCAAGATTAAACCGGTACGGTCAATAACCTTGACCCCGATTAAATCGCTTAAATTGCGAACTTGAACCGGTGATAAGTCCTGAGCGGAAATGACCACGTCGGCGTTTAATTCTCTCACCTGTCGCGCCAATTCTTCCGCCTTACCGGAACCAAGAAAATAAGCGGGATCCGGATTATCCCGGGGCTGGATTAATGTTCCTACTACAGTTGCCCCGGCGGTTCCGGCCAGTTCTTCAAATTCGGCCCAAAAGGATATGTTTTCCCTTTCCGGCCGTGAATTGTGCAGCCCTATTAAAATAGCATTTTCTTTTTGAACCCCAAAAATTTGCAAAAAAACTATCACCTGCTATCTATTTAATTCACTAATGAGTCGAAGCCCTTCCAAAGTCAGATGCGGATTGGTTATATTCACGAGTTTGGTTTCATTCACAATCAATTCGGCCAGGGCGCCGGTGGCAATCACTTTGACATCATAGTTCATTTCTGCTTTGATTCTGGCAATCATGCCTTCAACGAGAGCAATATAACCGTAAACTAAGCCCGATTGCATCGCGTTCACAGTATTCTTGCCAATAACATTCTTCGGCTTCATCAATGGGACATGAGGCAATTCCGCGGCACGTTGAAATAAAGATTCGCTCATAATATTAAGGCCCGGAACAATAGCTCCCCCCAGATAATCGCCACTTGAACCAACCGCGCAAAAAGTCGTGGCAGTTCCAAAATCAACGATAATGAAAGGAGGCCCGTAAATGGAGATACCGGCAATTGCGTTTACGATTAAATCAGCGCCAATCTCACGGGGGTTATCCATTTTAATCGATAATCCGGTTTTGATCCCAGGACCCACTACCAGAACCGGCGCTGAGAAATATTTTTCCGCGACTTTTTCAAAAATTCCGGTGAGCGGCGGTACTACATTGGCAATCACAGCCCGCCCAATCTGAGCTGGTTCCAGGTTGCAATCTGCAAAAAGGCATTTAAGCATAATACCGTATTCATCGACAGTTTTCCGGTGATCGGTGGCCAGTCTCCAACTAGCCAATAATTTCTCTCCTTTAAAAACTCCGATGACAGTCTGCCTATTCCCAATATCGAAAACTAACAGCATCGATTCCACTCCAATTTTAACATGATCCGGCAAATAACTTTCAGATTCGTCCTGTATCAGAAATTACCGGAACAAGGTTATCCATCCGCTCCAAAAAAAATGTCCTCGGATTCGGTGAACTGATCGGCAAAAGAACAATTGGTATAATATGAGCAAGCATAAAGGTCATCGAAAAATTGAACCTGGCAATCCTTAGCCTCTTTTCTCAATATATCAGCCAAATTAGACATCCCCGGCTTTGCTAAGTAGCTATGTCCGAGGTCTACCAGTTTCAATTGATGGGCCCTGGAGTAGCGTAGTGCAGACAAAGTAAGTTCACTGGACAGAAGAGTGTCACAATTTTCCGAGAGACAAACGTCCCAAAGCTTTTTATAATTTGGTAAAAAGCCGGGGCCTGCCCACATGGCGATCTTATGGACTTCTTGTTTTAACTCACCGCTATAGGATAAAATATTTTGTCCCAAAAAACGCTGACAATTCTCAATCAAGTCCCGAAAAACAGTTTCTAATTGGCCAATCATCAGCTCGCCTTTGGGGTATAAATTGGTTAATCCGATCCCTTGGGCCAAAGAATAGAGTACCCCCTCACTCGTGTTGTCCCATGCCTCGTGCAATGGCCATATCTGTATCTGCCTAGACTCTACGAATTCTTTGGCTTCTCCATACCAGGGATGATAACTGACCAGTACCTCTATCCCCTGATTTACAGCATTTTCAATATTTCTTGCGGTGGGATCGACACAGACCCCAAGTTTTGAAATTTGAAGAGTTGATGAAGAGGCCGAAATGAAACTGGGATCGCTAAAATCTTGATAAGATAGACTTGGAGCCAGTTTCTTCAGGATATTCAACAATTCCATAATTTCCATGAAGTCCACCTTTACCGGAAATGAACT
>JAEZKW010000243.1 GCA_023415375.1 Bacillota bacterium | reverse complement strand
GGAAATTACCCCGTACAACCAAGTAAGCTGTCAAAGTTCCAATAATCGCTACAAACACTAAGGCAAACGCTGCGATTTGGAAGGAAAGAAAAACCGGCTGCCAGTCAAACATCGGATTTCACCCAATCTATCACTTTTTTACAGAGAATCCGTACTTTTCGAAAACCTTCTTACCATCCGCACTTGCTAAATAGGCATAAAATTTTGCTGCCGCTTTCGGCTGGGCGGCATTTGTCAAAATAGCCGCTGGATAAACAATCGGTTCATGGGAGCCTGCCGGGGCCGTGGCAACGATCTTAATTTTATCGCTAATCAAAGCATCGGTCTTATAAACGATTCCTGCATCAACATTTCCGGTTTCCACATAAGTTAAAACTGCCCGTACATCAGTACCAAAGACTAATTTTCCCTTCACAGTATCGGTTATGTTCATATATTTGAAAACATCCTGGGCATATTGACCGGCCGGCACCGACTCCGGGGCGCCGCAACCGATTTTTTTCACATCTTCCCGGGTCAGGCCTTTAAAATCCTTGATATTCAGCGCGGAATCTTTCGGAACGATCAATGTTAACTGATTGGCTAAAATGTCTTTGCGGCTTTTCCCCACGATCAGTTTTTCCTTGTCCAGGGCATCCATCTGCTTTGTTGCCGCTGAAATAAAGAGATCAGCCGGGGCACCCTGTTCAATTTGGGTTTGCAGTTTACCCGATGATCCAAAATTAAAATTAATTTTAACCCCTGGTTGTTTGACTTCATAAAGTTTTTGGATCTCAAGCAATGCATCCTTCAAGCTGGCGGCAGCTGAAACATTAATTTCAACCGGATCAGCGCCAAAGATGGTTAAAGTTCCTACTGACAGTAGCATACTAAAGAGTAAAAATAGGGCTGCAAGTTTTTTATTCATTTTGGTCACCTCTATTTTCGTTTTTCTAAAATTTGCAATCTTCTGGAAGTAAGTTATGTGAATGATAGCACTCCCTCCTTCCCTGAACTGAACGGTATTTAAACAGTCTTTAACCAACATCAGCTAACATAAACTATCAAAACTAATATATGACACTATTTTATTTTATGTTATAATAAATTACAATAGTTTTTTAAAAAACTTACATAAAGGTAACATTATTTTACGGAGGAAATTTTGGGCGACGAAAGTTCTTATACACCCGAAGAAGTAGCAAAAATTTTAAAAATATCCCGCTTTACCGTTTATGAATTGATTAAACGGGGAGAGTTGACTGCTTACCATATCGGGCGCAAGGTCCGGGTAGAACCGGCCGATCTGGAACGTTATAAACAAAACGCCAAAGGGTGCCCGCCTGCTTTGACCCAAAATACGGTCAAAGCGGCCCAGACTCTTTCCAGTCTGGATGATGGCTTAATCATTTGCGGTCAGGATATGGTGCTTGATATTTTAACCCGACATCTTCAATTGAATTTACCCCACCTTCGGTTTTTACGCCAATATGTCGGCAGCATTCCCGGTTTATTGGCTTTATACCAAGGCACCGTCAATCTGGCCACTACCCATCTTTGGGACAGCGATAGTGGAGAATACAATACTCCCTATGTACGGCGGCTATTGCCCGGACAAAAAACTATGATTTACAATTTGCTTTACCGGTATGAAGGATTCTACGTGGCGAAGGGAAATCCCAGATCGATTAAGTCCTGGAACGATTTAACCAGGTCGGAAGTCCGTTTTGTGAACCGGGAATGTGGCTCGGGTGCCCGGGTTCTCCTTGATGAACAATTACGAAAACTCCAGATCGAACCTGCATCGATCCACGGTTATACTCATGAGGAAACTAGCCATTTAGCAGTCGCTAGCTGTGTAGCAAGAGGGGAAGCCGATGTTGGCCTGGGTACTGAGAAAGCTGCTTTGCAGGTTGAGGGGATCGAATTTATACCATTGCAAAAAGAGCGCTACGATTTGGTGATGCGGAAAGAGGATTTAGCAAAACCCCATTTTCAAAAGGTTATCACGATTTTGCACTCTACTGCATTTCGTAATGAGGTAGCCGGATTAGGCGGCTATGATATATCGGAAATGGGTAAGTTGATGGCGGAATTATAAATGGAAAAGAGAAAGTAGAAAAGGGTAAAAATAAAACAAACCAACAGCAATCTACCTATTTAGCGACCAGCTTCAGCAGCTCAACCGGGCGCTGCCCAAGTTTATTGTAAGTTTGAAGAGTGAGTTTGAGAGTTTAAAGCAAAATCCAAAAAACCTAGAGTCTGGCTCAACAGAGCTTAATTTTCAAACTTCACCTTTCTAACGTCAAACTTCCAGAAGTCACACTTATAAATTAAATCTTGTTAGCAGTATATCTCAAATTATGCCTAAGACTGGAAGTATTATAAAACTAATCATTCCTGGTTTCTAACAATACGGAAACCAATTCGTTCCTCCGGTATAGTTAAGACAACTTCACGACTAGAATCACCAATTGTACAGTAGAAGTACCACTCAAAGCAGCCCCCGCAATGCTCGTGATATCTACCATCGATTCGATAAACCCATTCAAAAACATTACCGCTCATGTCATAAATCCCAAGGATATTAGCGATGCGTGTACCAACCGGATGGGTGTGTGAGCCGCTATTAGTTGAAAACCATGCTACCTCTACCGTAGCTGCGTCGTTTTCGGCAGTCGCTCCACTGGCGTAGTTGTTGGGCGTCCAATAAAGGCCGCCAAAGGATACCGCTTCATTGGAACTATCATTGTTTTAAAATCAGCTTTCTCAGCTTAATGAATTTAACAGGATTACCGGGCCGAATCAAGAGGCCAACCTTAGTTCCGGCTGGCCTCTCTTCCGTTCAATCCTTTAAATCCGACGCCTTCAAAAGAAGGCGAATAATCCTGGTCAAAATTACTTAGTCCTCACGGAACGGAAGCCAAGGTAGTACATGCCCCCCCAACTCAGTTCCACGAAAGAATTTTGGCCAACCTGCATATTTTCAGCTGGATCGTTCCAGCTCCCACCACGGCACGCCCGCTGGAGAGGAGGGCCCCATTTATCAAAGCACCATTCGTAGACGTTCCCGCTCATGTCATAAAGGCCCAAGGCGTTGGCGTTTTTTTGGCCTACCGGATGGGTGCCGTAGATGATATCAGGATTGGAGGAAAGTTGACTGTTTGCCTGATACCAGGCCACCGCCTGAGTGGCTGGCGCGTCGCTAGTATTGGCAGCTGCCCCACTGGCATAATCGGCTGGAGTCCAATATTGGCCACTACCGGCAGGGTATTCGGTTGCCCCATTTGAACGATCACTGCCTTTATACCGTGCCGCCAGTTCCCATTCCATGCTGGTCGGCAGACGGAAACCATTGGCGCTGCTATTAAAGTCACTCTGGCCATCTAAGTAAGTTATCATTGTACTATCCTTGGAATTTTTAAATATATTACCCGTGGAATCTTTATAAACGCAGACCAGTCCAGTCCCGTTCTTGGCGTTATAATATTCCGTCAGCGCATTGCACCAGACAATAGCGTCATACCAGGTGATGTAAGTCACCGGGTCGGACTCATGTCCGGTATCAAAGAATACTTCTCCCATTGGGCTTTTTCTCCCTCCGCCGGGCTTGCCCGGATTGAGGATATACTCCTGAGACCGCGCCCAGTCGTAAACCTCTTTCCATAACGCATAGGTTACTTCATATTTGGCAATGTAATAAGAATGATCCACAGTGCCGGTGGGGAAACTAACCGGGCCCTGTACAATGCTCTCGGCGATGGAAAAGGACACTGGTGGAGTTCCGCCACCGGGATTGCCCGGGTTCCCTCCGGGATTACCACTGTTTCCTCCCCCGCAGCCTGTGATTCCAAGGACTAGGATTAGAATTAAGATAAGGCTTAAATTACAATATTTTTTCATTTGGTTCAAACTCCTTTTCTTGCAATACTCCTAAACATATAGCAACTTTCACTCTTGAACCACTACAATTTCAATCACATTTTACAATACTACCCCATTTTTTGTAATTGTACCGAGGTACAGTCTTTTTAATCTTTTTTTATTTTGATATTGATTTCCCCCGGTAAGATTTGTAATAGCCGTGGGTTGAAATTCAATTTTGAATTGTAAAGAATTCGAAGTTCGAATTCATTTAATACCACGGATTGAGATCAAAGCATAAAAAAAGGTTGCTACGCATTTATCGCGAGCAACCGCATCGAACTATAACCGCGTGTTCTTCTGAACACAGGCCTTCTCTTGTCCGCAAGAGAAGGCAACCACCAACCTTCGTCGTCTATTTTTCGCTCCCCTGATTTAGCCTTTTCTCCTTCTCTTGCGCTCTCGGAAGAGAAGGGGAACAAAAAGGGGTTGAGTTCCTCACAGTTATACAAACGGACTTAATCCTGGTTCTATTCCAATATCCCCGTTTCCCAGGCTCTTTTGACGGCTTTCTGCCGGTTATCCACCCCCAGCTTCTCGAATATTTGCGAGTTATAGTGTTTGACCGTCCGGATGGATATGCAAAGTTCGGTAGCGATCTCTTGATTGGAACGCTGGGCCGCTAGCAGCCGTAAAACCCGGTATTCTCTGACCGAGAGCCGCGGTGCGGCCAGGTCCTGCCGGGGTTGGATCTCCTCAGCCGCCGGAGACTTCGACCTAAAATTTCGGATATTCTCTTGGACCAGCCGGAACAGGCTCTTGGCGTAATTGAAGCGGGCGTCCATCCCCGACTTTTTCTTCCAGTTTCTGTAGTTAGCCAGTAGTTCCGCCATGGGTTCCAGCTGATCCAGAAAAGTCCGGACGTAACCATCCTCCATCCCCAGAGCCAACGCCTGATCCAGGGCCACCATTGCGTTAACCGAGTCCCCCTTCAGCTGGTGGCTGATGGCGATCTGGCATAGAATTTCAATCCGGCTTCCCAGACGATCTTGTTTCTGGGCAAAGCTGTCCAGCCTGCCTAGAAGGAGTAAGGCATCGTCATGCCGGCCAGTTAGGTTTAAATATCGGGTAAAAGTCAGGTATTCATACTCCCGTGTACAGGAAAGGTTGTCAAACATCCCAATTCTATCGGTGTTCAGCCATTCCGCCGCTGCGTCCCGCTCATGACGGTCGATGTAAAGGTTAGCGGTAAAGACATCCAAAAAGTAATTCCAAAAGGGTTTACTCTTACCCACCAATTTCTGCCGCCCCATGCCAATGATCCGTATAGCGCCCTCCACATCGCCTTCCGCTCTTTTGATCTTAGCCAAAGTGATCACGCAGGGAACGATGGCACCGGGATTTCCCTGCTCAATAATATTTTCCATCCCTTGGGTCAAAGTGCTGTGGGCAGTTTGAAGATTATTCCGTTCATAATGGCATTCAGCTAAACCGACCGTTAGATATGCCGAAAAATTGCCGGTTAGCCGGGGGAATTCGAGGGCCAGAGCAAAGAGCTGATCAAACTTTTTAAGCCTGCCTTTAAAGGTGTAAGCTGTTTTTAGGATGCTGGCCTCCCCGGAGTTCATCTCTCCCACCGAAATTGGCCGGTCCAATGTAAATCTACCGGCTTGTTTCAAATAGTAACTCACTCGTTCCATATTCATTTCCAGACTGGCGATATTCGCTTTCGCCATGATGACATTTGCTTCCAAAAAATTTTTTTCGGACCTTTCGAGCCCGTCCTTTATTCGCTCAAAACAGGACTGCGCCATATCTATCCAGGATTTAGCCTCGTCAATCCGGTTTTCCATCGATAAAAGCGTCGAACACGTAGTATAGACTCTGACTTCTCTCTCGTAATATTCAGGCGGGATGCTGCCAAACCACTCTAGCCAGGCGGCACATTCACCGTCTTGCGCCATGCTCACACATATTTGCATCATTAACGGGAAAGCCAGTTCATAGGCACCGGCCTTAATGAAAGCCTCAATGGCCTCCCGCATAAATTCGTTTTCCCGGTACCACCTACCGGCCTTGCGGTACAGCTCGCGCCGGAAGACCAAATCCCTCATCTCCAGCCGCTGCTGTAAAAATTCGCCAAATAGGTGGTGAAAGCGGAACCATTCATCCTCATGATCCAGGTAGAAAATAAAGCTGTTGTTATCCGCAAAATTTTTAAGGTACTCCGTGCTGTCCTTGAGATCAGTCACAGCCTGGCATAACGGCCCGCAAAACTTATCCAAAAAAGCAATCCGCACCAAAAACTCTTTAATTCTATCCGGCCAGTGCTCAAAAACTTCATCCTGAAAAAGTCGGCCGACATGACGGTTTTTTCCGGAAAACCGACTGATAGCCGTATGGGCATCGCCTTCTTCGTCCATGGAAAGGGCCGCCATCACGAGCCCCGCCGCCCAGCCTTCGGTATAATCCAAAATGACAGAGACCTCTTTAGGAGTCAATGGATAGCCTTTTACCTGAAAAAACTCGGTCACTTCCCGGGCGTCAAAGGCTAAGTCCCGGACGCTGAGTTTATAAACCTGGCCGTTCACCCATTCGCGCATCACCTTGAGCTCCGGTTCTTGACGGTTTAAGATCATCATCCGGAAATGGGAGGGCAGATTTTTGAGAAAATAGGCTAGGCTGCTTTGGATGATCTCATGATGGATAAGGTGATAGTCATCCAGCACCATGACTGTTTTCCCCGGAAGAGTGTAAAGCTTGTCCAGGACCATGTCGGCAAGGATATTGGAGCTGATCAGCTCCTGCCTCACCGGGATTTCCCAAGCGTTCCGACCGAAGATTCCGCCCCCCCGGATGGCCGCAATTATATATCTCCAGAACCGGACCGGATCATTATCGCTCTCGTCAAGGGAAAGCCAGGCAAAGGGAATGGCGGCTTCCACCAGATAACTGACGGTGGCAATAGTCTTACCCGAGCCCGCCGGGGCCGTGATCAGGGTTAGTTTATAATCAGTTGATTGTTGAAGCTTTTTAAGGACTTTTTCTCTTTTAATGATTTTAGGGTTGATTGCCGGCGCGTTCAGCTTGGTCCGGACCAATATGGCGTTTTCTTCTTTCATTCACACCTCAACCATCTTGTTATTGGGCTATTTCACCGTTCGGGCTGTTTTTAATTGAATATTTCGGTTGAAAAATTTAGATTTCCTGCACAGGCATTCCTGATAAATAGAAGTGTGAAGTTCAAAGTTCGAAGTTTAAAAGTTTTGAACCAAAATCCAAAACCTATAATTCAGCCTATTAAAATGAATCAACGAATCATTCCGGTCTTAATTTTCAAACGTAACCTTTCACAATTCAAATTTTTATTCTCTCCAATCCCCTGCCACCATCGCGACCCAATAACCAATTAAAATCCCATCCATCGGCGCCGCGCTATCGATCCACTCGCCCCTGCGGCAAATCTGCTGGAATCGGATATCATAATTACAGATAAGAAGTAACCCCATCTATATTTTTTACCTCTTCGTCGAGCAATTGCAACAGCGGCTTCACTGTCTCCTTTGGCTGTTTTCCTAAAATATAATAAATAATCCTGTCCGGCGGAGCATCTTTTATTTTTCGAACTTCCACATCAACTGCCTTAGCAATTTTTTCTGTTACTGACACGGGAACTACTGCCCAATTATCCTGCCTATCTAAGAAATATTCCATCATCGACATCTGATCAAGCATTACCCTCGGTTTTGCAAACGCACCAAACCAGTAATCGTGCCAGATATCAAATTGGGGATTCCACGGTATTTTAATTTCATGGCTTACGTCCAGTTTTGAAGGATGGATTTTAACTGGAAGATTCATCTTCTTACCTGCCACAAATAGCATCGGTTCACGAAATGCCGGAATCGTCTCCACATTCTTGGAATACATTGCGTCGGAAATAAACGCAATATCCGTCAGCCCGCTTTCAATGAGGCCGTACGCTTCAAAAGAATGATGGTTCTCTATCGACAGACTTAAATCTTCAGTGCTTTTTAAAAGCCTCTGAAATACACTTGGGAAAACATAAGTGAGTAGGCTTCCTATGGCAGTTACACTTAAATTTAGCTTACCATCCAGTTTTGAAATTCCTTCCGCCTCACTCCATAATATTTTCCATTTACGGGCAACAGCCACAAAAACCTTGCCTTTTTCAGTGAGTTTTACCGTTCGGATTCCCTTACCACGTTCCATCAGAATGTATCCAAGTTCATTTTCAAGTGTTGCAATACGTCTACTTAGTGCAGGCTGTGTCACATATAATTGTTCGGCTGCTGTAGTAATGCTGCCGGTTTTTACTACTGTAAGGAAAGCATCTATTTCTAAAGCGGTCATGCTATCTTCTCCTCTAATATGCATTGTAGTTTATATTTAAGACACTTTAAAAGCATTTTACAAATATTTTTACCTTCGATAAAATAGTGCTATGTTAAGAATACGATTGACTCAGGGGGAGGAAATCTCGTGAAAATATATTTAAGCGAAAACATCGCAAAATCTGCTTATAACAGATTGGCTGCCAGAGCGGAGATTGTAACAAATTTCGACCACGTTGAACAATTGGATGCCATCATGGTAAGACGCGTCCATGTTACAAAAGAGATTATCGAAAAGGCAATCAATCTAAAGGTTATCTCCATGCATGGAATCGGTCGTGATACCATCGACGTTACAACTGCCAACGACCACGGAATCCCAGTACCCAATGTCCCAAACCAAAGTATAGAATCTGTCGCAGAACTGGCTGTAGCATTGATGCTGGCCTTAAGCCGTAACATCAAAAAAGCAAATATCGGAATCTGTAAAAGTCGCTATGATTCCCACGCTCCCGCAGAGCTCATTGGCAATGAAGTCTATGAAAAAAGATTAGGATTGGTTGGTATTGGACAGATTTCCATGCGGATCGCTGAAATCATGACAGCAGCATTTCATGTAAATTTAATTGGCTATGATCCCTATGTTTCTGAGGAAAAAGCATCTTCCCTGGGGATTCAAAAGGTTGATACCATCGAAGAATTATTCGCAAATGCCGATTATGTCAATATCAACGTTCCACTCACCGATACTACTAGAAATTTAATTGGTAAAAGTGCTTTTGAGGCAGCGAACCCGGACCTTATCTTAGTGAATACCGCCAGAGGGGGAATCGTCGATGAAGCCGCTCTTTACAATGCTTTGGTCAATGGTAAAATCAAGGCTGCTGCTTCCGATGTTTTTTTATCCGAACCCCCAAAAGAAGATAACCCGCTCGTGTCGCTTGAAAACTTTATAGCCACCCCCCACATCGGCGGTAATACCAAAGAGTGTTTAGAACGGGTCGGGAATGCAGCGGTTGATAATCTTTTTACCATCATCGAAAAAACCCAATAATTTGTAGGGAGTTTTGACATGAATTTATTTTTACAAATGCTAAACCTGCAATTTGCGATGTTTATTCTGATTATAATCGGCATTATTGCAAAGAAGGGCAAAATTGTCAGTACGCAAGCACAGAAGGGCTTGTCCGATTTATTAATTTATTTCATATTGCCATGCAATATCATCGCATCATTTCAGGGCAAGTTGACCCCCGATTTAATCAAGAATTCATTGGCGGCATTCTGTGTTTCCCTTGCCATTCAGGTTCTTTCTATCTTTGGAGGAAAGCTCCTATTTGCACGTTTTTCCGATGAGAAAAAACCGATCATGAATTATGGACTTATATGCTCAAATTCCAGCTTTATCGGACTACCGGTTGTTAATAATATTTATAATTCTATCGGTGTCCTCTACGCATCCATCTTCCAGTTACCCATTCGAATTACGATGTGGACGTCCGGCTTAACTCAATTTACCGGTAAAAAAGTAGATGAAAATGGAAATAAACAGCCTGTATTTAACAAGGAAATTATTAAAAGCTTAATCCTGCACCCCTGTATTATTGCTGTTTTCTTGGGGCTTTTTATTATGGCCTTTCATATATCACTGCCCGATTGCGTAGAGCGAAGTATTACTTTCATGAGCCAGTGTACCATTCCAGTATCCATGATAGTTATAGGATGTCTACTAACAGAATGTAAAATAAGCCAGCTTTTTGATAAATCAACCTTCTACTTTACCTTTATCCGTTTGTTGGCTTTTCCCATATTGATTTTGGGTTTTTTAAAATTACTAAAAATAAATTCTCTGATCATCGGAGTATCCACTATATTAACAGGAATGCCGGCAGGGACTACCGCTGCAATACTTGCTGATAAATACGGTTGTGACGCCGCTTTTGCATCAAGAGTAATCCTTGTCTCAACGATTTGTTCCATTGTTACCATACCAATTTTATGTGTATTATTGTAACTGCCGCGGTGTAACAAGTAAAGCGCTCTTCCATCAGTCTATAAAGTGTGAATGGTAAAGGGAAAAGTCAATCAACTTTGCTGCAAGGTCCAATTGGCAAATAGACATTCGCAAGGAAAGGCCGGGTTTCAAACAGTTGACAGATGGCGCTACGGCATTAAAGAGATTTGATATACACATTCTTAGATAATTCACGAAGTCCATTCTCATCAAGGATATGGATGGTTTTCCCATTGCATTTTATAATCGATTTTGCTTCGAGTTCTTTAAAGGTTCGATTGAGATGCCGATAGGTTGTTCCCAAAAATT
>JAEZKW010000220.1 GCA_023415375.1 Bacillota bacterium | reverse complement strand
AACAATTGCGGGAAGTCCGGGAAATAATTGGTCCTAAAGGCGTAATGGCAAGAGCTGCAAAAGAAATCGCCACATTCATAAAGGAAAGATAGTCCTCACCCCGGCCTGCCATGGTAAGCTTAACGATGAAAATTGCTTTATGGAACGATTCACCACGAAGGACACGAAGAGTACAAAGACGAAGAATTCTGTCTTTGATTTTCTTCGAGACCTTCGTGCTCTTCGTGGTTGGAATCTTTGTTGTTCCTTAATTCTATAATGGGTCCGTAACTGGATTAAATTAGGGGGATGAAGCATGAATACTGAACAAATACAAGATGTACGACTCCATGCAAGGCCGGTAAGTTTTGGCGACGTTTGCATGGAGTAATGGGGCTGTCTTAAAAAAGAAATTGCGCGCCATGCGCAAATGATAGAGTTATTACAACATATAGGCGCTGATTTATTGAAGCAATATATTGTATATCTCATTGATTTTAAACTACTTTTGAGACAGCTTCAAGTCGCCGATTTGTGCCGGTTTTGCTACTTGATTATTTAATATCAAGGAGTGAGCTTGCATGAAATATATTAATGCGAATCTGATATTACCGGATTCTCTGGTTGATGAATTACAAAACTATATCCAGGGAGAATATATCTATATTCCGATGAAGAAAGGATGCCATAGAAATTGGGGAGAATTATCAGGCTACCGTAATGAGATCCAAAAAAGGAATATGGAGATCATCGAAAAGTATAGAAACGGTACTTCTATGGAGAAACTTTCGAACATTTTCGGTTTATCGGTTTATGCAATTCGAAAAATAATATATAAAAAGTGATCTTTGGGGGCTGCGAGTATGTAGCCCTCATTTCTTTTGTAAAAAACAAAACAGGACCAAGTGGTGTATTTAATATTGCAAAAAGGTCTGCTATCCTTAAAATGAAATAAATCATTGGAACAGAAAAGAGGTAAGACTATGAATACAGTAAAAGCCGAAGTCCAGTTGGGATTCGCAGAAGTAGATATTACACCAGTAGGCTCCATGGAACTCGTAGGTTTTGTTCGCGTGGATAATTTTTCCAAAGGAATCCTTGATAAATTAATTGCCCAGATCGCGATCTGGGATGATCAAACAAAAAAATCCTGTATTATCACCATTGATAGTATAGGCTTTACGGTTGAACTGTCCCAAATATTGCGTGAGGCCATTGCCAAAAAGCTTCATATAAGCCAGGAAAAAGTGATGGTATGTTTTTCTCATACTCATTCAGCTCCTGATGCCGCTAAAGAAAAAGCATATTTTAATTTTGTTTGTACGCAAATATTAGAGGGAATCGATAAGGCAATTAAGACACTTTCGCCTGTTAAGGCCGTTTGGGGTATTGTAAAAGCCGATATTGGAGTAAATAGAAGAAACCAAAACGGTCAACTGGACAGGAGGATCGGGGTACTGAAAATCAGTGATGCGATTACGAATCAATTAAGATTGATTTTTTTAAGAGTCACAGCCCATGCCAATGTTTTAACCAGCGATAATTATCTTATCTCTGCCGATTTTTTCGGGGTAACCAGAGAATTGTTGGAGAATAAGTATGGTTGCAGAGTCATGATGACTCAAGGCGCATCCGGTAACGTTAGGCCTAAATATCAACACTCGGATGCAGTTTTTATGGAAGAGCATCCCTATGAGGCTACGGCTATAAAGGAAGCCAATATACTAAAGAAACGGTTCGAGGAAAGTATGGATGCATTAAATAAAATGGCAACCAAAATTGATGATGCCGTCGGGGCAATCATTGAAAGCCTAGCTCCAGAACCAGTATACAGAGTCGATATGTTTTCAGAGAGAAAAACCTTTTTCGCTGATGTGCCAACAATGAAACGGGCCGGGGAAATAGCGGATGAAGCATCGAGGGAAGCCGGTATTGATGGAACAAGTTGGATAGCTGAAGTAAAAAAACTGCATATGAATAAAATCAGTCAGCAGAGAACGGAGATTGAAGTACAGTTCTTTATATTAAATGAGGGCTGTTGGTGCGGTGTTGCCAATGAGGTGATGTGTGAAACCGCGCTTAATATTTCACAAAGGGTCGATAATAGATTTCTTTATTTTGGAGGATATACAAACGGTATTGAGGGCTACCTTCCAACCGAAGAGGAATATGAAAAAGGTGGGTATGAGGTACTGTGGTCTTATTTGGTCTATCACCGGTGTTATGGCCGCGTTATGCCCCTAAATAGTGATACGGCGGAAAAATTGGCAGCATTTATTGCTGCTAAATGGGAACAAATTAACAAGGAGAGTACTTTATGATTTGAAGTGAAGCTGGGCCGGCGGTCAATGTCGTCAGGTTATGTTGCCAATGATTGCTATTTGTTATCCGATGATTGCCAACCCGCGTGTTAAAACACACGGCTGCTATAAAGCAAACCCCATGAATGGGGTTAAAATCAAAAATCACAACCTGCCAAATTTTTTTGATCCGGTTTTAACCGGATGGTACTAAGCCAGCCGTGTGGTTTTAACCCGCGGATTGATAACGAAGCATTTAGTATACATTTTCCATTTTATGTTAGCTTAACCTGATGACATTGGGTGCGGGGTGCCCCCGCATATCAGTCTTTAATTCCCCTCCTTGAGAAGGGGTTAGGGGAGGTTAGCCCTTAAAGCAGCTAAAAGGGAATGCTAAATCAACCATTAATATGGACATAGCTTAATTTTAAATTTAGTATTTGCCAAAATGGCAAATTTTACTTTTTTATTATACTTGCCAATATGGCAAATTGTCAATACCTATTTCCATTTCTGAAGGAGATTATTTATGGACGGTAAAACTCCATTCGGCACCCGATTTAAATTGCTCCGCAAAGAAAAAAATCTCAAGCAGGAGGATATTTCAAACCAACTTGGGCTTGATATTTCTACCATTCACCGTTATGAAAATAATAAACGGGAGCCGGAGTTTATTATACTCGTAAAAATTGCTGATTTTTTTGATGTAAGTACCGATTATTTGCTAGGAAGAACGGATAAACGAAAAGGATAAAGGTTTCCTTTGACAAATTAGTCTGACAATAGGAGTCTAAAGGTGAAAAGCCTTTCAAAAAATATATTTAACCAAAGATTAGTTCAGCTCCGCGAGGAGAATAACTTAACTCAAAAAAAACTTGCTGAAATTATTCATATGAATAATAGAACGATCAATCATTATGAGACAGGTATTCGAGAGCCAGATTTTGATACGTTGATTATGTTGGCTGATTTTTTTGATGTGAGTACCGATTATTTGTTGGGGAGGACGGAGAAACGAAGAGGTTAAAGTTTCAATGATATTTCCCCAATGCCAGTATTGTAGTTACTCCAATCAATAAAAAATCCACTGTAAACCACCATGGGGAGACCAAAATTTTTTTCTGGCGAAAATCGGTCACAATTGACGACTCCGACACTCAAACTTTCTCCATGAAAAAATAAAATTCTTTTAATAATGCTTCAATTTACAGACTTTGTTAAAATAATCTTAGTAAAGGATTATTCATAAGGATGATGGAGTCTTGGCAGTGAAAATGATGTTATTCCGTAATTGTCGATTAAGAATCTTTCATTGCCCAATAAATTATGAAGACTCGATTTTGAGAGTCAAACCCTGTTAAAATCCAAGTTCCAACTGTCTTCTCCCAGCGCTGTTATGAATTCCTTGAATGATATCCGGCATTTCGTATGCAATGCCCCAGTATTCACACTCCCGACGAAATATCTTGTATAGGTTTTGATGATCTGGCGACAAGCATTGATAAGAATTACCAAAGTTCTTAATATATTTCTGCTTCATTCCTGGATAAAGTTTATCAAGGGCCCGGTAAAAATACTCACGTTGCCCATCCCTCAGAGTCATGCCAAATGACGGATAGATAAATTTGGCTCCGTTTTCTGCTGCCAGTCTTACGATAGTTAAGATATTTTCCACATTATCGGAAATAAAAGGCAAAATCGGAGTCATCAAAATACCGGCATAGATCTCATGATCAGTCAGATTTCGAATGGCCGCAAAACGCCGGGAAGACACCGGAGCCACCGGTTCAATCCGGCTTGCCAAATCATCATCCGCTATAGTAATTGTAATTCCGATTCCCACCGGAGCATGTAAGTTAATTCGTTTCAATAAATCAATATCGCGAATCACCATGTCGCTCTTCGTGATGATATTAACACCGAAACCATAGCGGTCGATGAGTTTCAAAGCCCCTTCAGTTAACCGGTGCTCAGTTTCGTGCGGATTATAGGGATCACTCATTGCTCCGGTGCCGATTACTCCTTTCCTTCTCTTACTTTTCAGTTCTTCCTCAATGATTACCAGCGCATTTTCTTTGGCTACGATTTCATCAAAATTCTCAAGCTGATAACAATTGCTGCGGGAATCACAGTAAATACAACCGTGGCAACAACCACGGTAGATATTCATATTATAGGTATTGCCAAACCAGGTTTCCGGGTGGGCAGTATGACTAATAATAGTTTTGGCGGAGATAAAGCTTATCATTTATAATCTCTGACACCCTCCGCAATAATAAATACTACCCCCTAAAAATGCTTCTTTCCTGATTACCGTCCCGCATACCGGGCAAGGCTTGTCTACAGTATTTTTACTAAGAATGGTTTTATATCCCCCGGGACAGCCATACAAATCCTTCTCAGTATCCCGGCCGCCGCTTGCCGTCATTTCGGAAAGCACCGATTTAACCGCCTTGAACATATTATTCAATTCCTCTTCTGATAAGGAAGCCATTTTCCGTTTTGGGTGGATTCGGGCGGTCCATAAAATATCCTGCAAAACTCCATTACCAAGCCCGGGTATGCGTTGCTCAGTGGCAAGAAAGGCTTTAGCCGATAAAGATTTAGCTTTGAGCTTCTCATTCTCTAGGAGCGAACAGAAATAAACATAATCAAATTGTTCATTGAGAGGGGAGATTTTTTGCTTTGCCAACTGATAATAGGGATTATCAAATCGACCATCCGGGAAAGCCCAAAGACCGCCATACATCTGCACCGAACCTACCAGTGACGAAAAATCGTCGAACTCAATTTGTAATTGATGCTTATCCGGCAACTTTTCACCGGCGGCATAATACCGTAACCCGACTCCATCACCTAAAAGGATCCGCGCATCACCGGCGCTGATTTCAACCATTCCCCCACAGGCAGTTGCTCCTTCAATGAGCTTTTCAGTAAGAAGTTTATGATAATTCTGCGTATCACCATAAAACCAGGCGAACTTGTGAGGTGAATGGTTGGTATTCACGTTCATAATCCGTTTGTCTTGTATGGTTTTATTAATTTGTTCCGAAACTACTGTCGCTTCAGGGAGTTCCAACATAATAATAATCCTCCTTTTAATTAAAACGACTCAATTATTTTATTTTCCTCTTTCCCTTTTACTTTTCTCCCATGCCTTTATTGCTTCTGTAAGTTTTTTGCCTTTATTCTCGGGTTTATTATAAAACTCTCTAATAAAACGATTATATTCGAATTGTGGTGCAATTACGGTTTTATATTTTCCTTTTTTTCTTTCATTCTGCTCGGCATACCATTCATGAATGGCATCTTGATAAGTTTTCCCCACATTGCTTTTGCAAAAATTCATAAACCGTGTGGTAAAATGAAATTGAGGCCCAATAATCGATTTAAAAAATTCCCGATTTTTTTGATTATTGGTATACTCTTCAGTAATTACCGTCTTGACGCTTAAATCGTCGGTATCCATTGTCGATTTAAACTTGTGGGGATTCGTCCTTATTTCCGGTTTCCTTTCCCTAGTGATTAAGAAATATTCTATACGCTGACTTATTTCCAGCTTCGAGCCGGCGGCGAGAATACCATTTTCACGGCAAAATGCCTGTAATTCTTCTTTTAGCCAATAATGCATTTTAAAATCTACAATTGTTATTTGTTTATTTAATAACGGTCTGTATTCTTGTTTATTCTCTAAAGAAACATCCATAACCTTATTCCTACTTTTCATATAATTGCAGCGCCTGCCGCATCCTCTCACAAACAATTTTGCGGATATGCTCCGGTTCCAGTACTTCCACATCCGGCCCAAAAGACATAATATATCCATAAACCCATTCATCTTCGGGAAAACAGATTTTCAGCTCCAGACTGCCATCAACATTACGGATAATCATCTCATCACTATAGTCATCAAACAACCTATAGGTAGCCCGGGGATGAAACTTTAAATGTAAGTTTACAGATGTTTTTGAAGGCGGAGAATTCTCTAATGACGTTTCGGTCTCTAATCCATCCTGCCTACTTTCAAATTGTTGATCAAGTAAAACGAGATTCCGCATCCGGGTGATTTTAAAAACCCTGAAATCGCGCTTTGCCTTACACCATGCCCTTAGGTACCATGCTCTGGTCTTAAAAATCAGCTTCATTGGTTCTACAATACGAATGCTTCTTTTCCCATCCGTCCCTGAATAATCAAATTGAATAAGGGTCCTTGAAAGAATTGCTTTTTGAATTATTTTAAAGTGATGGGTTTCAAGAGGTCCACTCCCCCAAGGTGAAAAATCCACCTCAATCCAATCCATTACAGCTGTGTTTTTAAACATGCTGCCTAACTTTTCCAAAACCACATCAATCTCAGGATAATTTACGGCCTGTAATGTCTGTAATGCCAGCAAAATACTACCGCTCTCCCCATCTGTGAGCAGGGTCCTATTTAATGTATAGCTTTCCATTAAAGCAATGCCACCGCCATTGCCTTTACTGGCGAATACCGGAACCCCAGCCTCCGACAAAGCGTCTATATCACGATAAATCGTACGGGTGGAAACTTCGAAGCGCTTTGCCAGCTCTTCTGCAGTAACCCGACCTTTATTCAACAAGATAGTCATAATCGCAATCAGGCGAGGGATTTTCACGACAGTTTCACACCTTTATTTTAAGTATACACAAAAATTTAGACAACATATTGTCATATTTGAAAGTATGAATAAAAAAAGCAGAGTTTAGCTACACTCTGCTTTTAAAATACCTATCATATATTATTTTAAACAGCTTGATGATTTTTCATATAACTTCCCGACATTTCTTGTACACTTCGGAGAAGGGTTTCACCAGCGGGGGTCAGATTGATGCATTTCAAATTTTTCTCCAAAAAGGAAACATCAAATTGGTCATATAATGTCCCAATGCTGGCACTCAGAAACGAAGCCGTCACTTGATCAATGTCGATGAAATCGAGGGTAACCGGTTTCTCGGCATTTAATGTTTTGGTAATTAAATCCCTCAATTCTTGACCATCCCTTGAGACACTAGCCATAACCTGTCCGATCTCGCCCGCCACATTAAAAACCACTGGCTTGTGCATTTGATTCACTCCTTTGAATTTCGCACATGTGCGCAATAATTATCATCCCTGAAACTTCTTCCGATAAAGTTTCTCTTATATTTATTTATCGGTGTATTTTGAAAATAAGTTAATACTTTATTGGCGATTATGTTTTGATGATTAATCCCAATCGTTTTGAAAGCTGAACCGCTTGAATCGGTGAAACAATCAAACCGCGTAAATCTTCATTCTGTACCCCGATTCCCTCGATATTGCAGCTACTTAAGTCTATACCGGTTAACTTTGTTCCAGACATCTGAACCTCGGTCAAATCCCCATCCACGAAAAGCACTTCATGAAAACTACAGTTTTGAAAATCAGCATTTCGGAAAAGGCATCTTATAAATTGTGCCTGTTTGCAATCTAGAAACCGAAAAATCCCAAGCGAGCTTTGGCAATCAAAGAAACTTACATTACGGAAAGTGGCATCCGTGAAGTTCAACCCCACCATCTTACAGCAGACAAATTCAACCCGGTGAGCAATAGCTTCCCCAAAATTGACATTGGACAAGTCGCAATTTTCAAACCGTACATCCATTAACTCAATTTTAAGAAAGGAACTGCCACGAAAAACAACGTTCCGGAAAACACTTTGGGAAACCAACATTCTTTCAATAGACAGATTTTCAAAGCTATCATTTTCAAAGGCGGCGCCTGATATTTTGCTCTCATCATCGATGCTGACATCTGCCCGTTTTATAGGCGTGAAGCTAGCCGGTAATTTCGGAATACTTATTTTAAAATTGCTTTTTAATTTCTCCAATTTGATTCCACCCTGTTTTTTTGGATATGATTTCAAACGATAATTGATTGACAGCCCTTTTCAGCTATGTTACAGTTAATGCAAATCAATTCATCGTTAGGTAGGATATTTATGAACAGAAACTTTTGGGAAATCATCAAAAGACACTCACGGATCGCTCTGATGATCAGTCTCATTTTGGCATTTTTTGTTGGAACTTTCGTTTTGGTTCACGGTGAAAACCAAACGACTCCGAGTCCTACTCCAACTGAGGCGGCCGGCCCAACTCCGACGCCCTTACCCAAAACGATTCGGGCAACTCTCAAAACTTCCCTCGGTGATATTGAGCTAGAACTTAATGCGGAAAAAGCGCCCATAACAGTTCAAAACTTTTTGCAATATATCGATAGCGGTTTTTATAAAGATACCCTTTTTCATCGGGTTATTCCCAAATTCATGATTCAAGGCGGCGGTTTCACCAAAGGAATGGTTGAGAAGAAAGGCCAGCCCCCCATTATTAATGAAGCAGCTAACGGCCTTTCAAACCTACGGGGGACCATCGCTATGGCTCGAACCCAGAATGTTAACAGCGCAACTTCCCAATTTTATATTAATTTAGTCGATAACACTTACCTTGATCATAGTGATAATATTGCCAAAAATTATGGATATTGTGTATTTGGCAAAGTTACCAAGGGAATGGAAGTCGTAGATAAGATCGCTGCTGTCCCTACCACTACAGTGGGTCAATTTCAAAACGTACCCAAACAAGACGTAGTAATTCTAGATATTAAAGTTTCAAAATAAAGATTAGCTCTAAAGTATTTTCAAGAAGTCAGCTACTTTTTCCATAGCAATTTGGTAGGATTCATTGCAATAATTTTCATCATAAGGATTTGCAAAGCCATGTTTCCCCGGAAGTATTGATACTGTAACATTATCCTTTGTTTCAAGGCTTTTTAACAATTTTTCCAACCCGAACTTTTCCTGATCTCCGTAAATCAAAAGGACTGGCGGATAAGGATTCATATCTAAATAGTCGCGAATTCTGGAACCGTAATATCCTATAATACCATCACAATCGTTATTTCCTTCACTGCAAATCCAAGCAATGGTTGCCCCGATGCTAAAACCTAATAAAAAAATAAACTGGTAGTTGGGTTTCATTTCCCGGATCAATTTTTTAACTTCAAGACTGACAGCAATAAAACCCCTTTCTTTCATAAAATACTCGTAAGCTTCTTCTTGTTGATTATATTCAAACGGAGTATCCCGAACTAATAAATTTGGACAAAGTACATCAAATCCCTGTTGTGAATAATAATCACAAACTGCCCTCATATGCTTGTCTATACCATAAATTTCGTGTAATACAATCAGTAATCGCGACGCGCGCCGATCTTGATGATTAAAATTTTTCAGCATGCTTTTCATTACCACGCTTTTTGTTTTTGGAACCGCCATAACTATTCGGCATCATTCCATCTTTGGCGATTCTCTAAGATTAATGGTATTACTCAAAAACAGGAATACTTGCCAGATTCCTAGTCTTATATTGTTCGATAATCATAATATCTGCTGCAAAGGCCATTTCCGGCAACTGCCCACTCAGGGGAAACCATTCTACCTCTTTAATATCATCACCCGGGCATAATTTGCCGTCGATTATTTCCCCTTTCAGTACAATTACCAATGAATGAACTTCCTGCGAAAGAAAGTTAAATGATACATTAATAATGCTTTCCAGCTTCACATTGAGCCCGGTCTCTTCTTTCACCTCACGACGGGCTGCAATTAAATAATCCTCATCAAATTCCATAAATCCACAGGGTAAGCACCACTTCCCGCTTTGAAAGTTTCCCGGACCTCGCTTACAAAGCAGAACCTGTTCGTCTTCTACAATCAAAACCGATACGCCCGGACTGGGATTTTTATAAAAAATGAATCCGCAATGAGGGCATACCGGCCTTATTTTCCCTGATTCTTCCCTGAGTTCATACTGTTTTCCGCAACGGGAACAATATTTAATACCTGTGAGACCATTATTTCCTTGATAAGAATAGGTTGAAAAAATTTGCTGAAATTTCATGATTACCTCCGGCTTTCATTCGCAGTCAATAATTTTTTCCCGGTCATAAAGGGCCCCTATGGTTTTTCCAGAGGGGACAATTAAAAAATCTTTTTCATCCCACTGCCCGTCCACTAATTTTTGGATTAAACTCACACTTCCCGTCAGCTCTTCATATTCCCAGCCTTTATCATCAGCTTGACGCTTTGTAAGTTCCTTATAATGCTGAAAATCACCAATACCCGTATCAATATAAGCCAGTTTCCGGTAGTTTTTGAACCAGTCGCCCAAAGATTCCATTAAATACTCAGCATTTTCAGAACCATATTTTTTTTCATACTCCTGATAATTATGACCCATTCCAAGCTGAGAAGGAATGCTTTGGGGTGAAATATTTGGGTCCAGATCCCGCTCGACCCAACCCGGCGACTTAAAAAAAGTGCCGGAATGACTATCGAAATACTGATAATATTTTTCTTTGGAACCAAGCAAAAGAGTAATACAGTCATGGGCCCGTGGCACAACCATCGGTAAACAGGCTTGAAGGCCCCGGATTCCATTATTACAAAGCCCGTATCCCAATAAAATCGCATCATATTTTGTTATGTCCAAATTACTGATTGCATCCTGTAACTGAGTCCTCATTTTGGCCTCACCGACATCATGCAATCCCTTGGGCAAAAATTGAAGATCAAGAATATTATACGACTGCGACGCACAGTAACATACTTCCCTGAACATAATCTCGCAAGCAATTAATTTAAAATGCTTTGGTGATTCCATCAATTTATGACCTTAATCATGACTTATCATCCTATATTCGTATCGATTAAAATGATTATACAAAATCTTGAGTTCCCTGAAAAGTTTTTAATAGAATATTCCCTAAAAAGGTTTTTTCTGATTATTGTGCACTTATCATTAAAAGTTTACAATATATCTGTATGCTGCATAAATATATACAGCTACATTATATCTTTTTCAAAATGAGGTCCGAGACAAATGATTACTAAATCAATATCGAATCTTGATTTATTGAAGATACTCGATGAAGAGACCCGTGAAATATATCATGGCTGTAATCAAACTTGGTACACCACGGTATGGCAACGCCTCTCCGGATGTGGCCCCTCTGTAGCATCCAACCTTATTTTTTATCTTTTTCACGCACAATTCACCTCAGAGTTGGGACTCGATTTTGTCAGCAAGAGAAGATTTCTATCTTTAATGGAGGAAATCTGGGAGTATGTTACCCCCACAATCAAAGGTGTATCAACAACAAAAATGTTTTTTGAGGGCGTTCTCTCTTTTGCCAAGACAAAAGGACTTAATATTCAATATCATGTTTTAGACATGCCAAAAAATAAATTGAACCGCCCCAATTTAGCAGAAGTGTTGAATTTCTTGGATGCGGCTTTATCGAAAGATACCCCTGTCGCATTTCTCAATTTATGTAATGGCGATGAAAAAGGCCTAGATGAGTGGCATTGGGTTACCATTATATCTCTTGACCATACAGAAAACGGGGATCAGATATTTATAGATATTTTGGATGAAG
>JAEZKW010000213.1 GCA_023415375.1 Bacillota bacterium | reverse complement strand
ATTCCGCTGATAATATCATTGACCGAAATGTGGGCATAGGTGACAGCCAATGCAAATCCGCAAAAAATCCCAAAGAGATCTGCAAAGACTACTAACAGGGGTAACATGGCAGCAGCAGCGATGATCTTAGGAGCTATCAAGTAGTCGATTGGGTCGGTGGATAAAGCCTCAAGGGCTTCTATTTGTTCAGTGACTTTCATTGAGCCAATTTCAGCTGCAATCGACGAACCAACTCTGCCAGCAACAACAACCCCTGTTAACACAGGAGCCAATTCCCGGGCAAAAGCCAGAGCAAGTCCTTGCCCCAGTTGGGAAGAAAGACCGAAAGTAGCAAAAATCTTAGCGATTTGCAGAGAAAAAACCATACCGGTGGAAGCGGAGATGGCTAGTACGATTGGAAGAGACTTGACCCCGATAAATTCCATTTCTACGATAACTTTTTTCCAATATACTGTATGGTGAAAAAAGGCACGAATACTACCTAAGTAAAGTTGGTTAATAGACCCTACATGAAATAAAAGGGCCAATACTTTTTTACCAATAAAAGATAGGGGATTGATCTTTGGTGTATTCCATTGTATCGGCATCTTGACATCCTTTTATTTTCCGGACAATGATTATCAATATGTCTTGGTAACAAGATTCTACATTCCCTAAAAAATTCCTGCTGTACCACGTTTATCAAAAATGGCAGAAAAACTGAAAATTGAAAGCTATCGTTTATGAATAAAAAATTTTTAAGAATGGCCAGGTCCGATTATAATTTGAGAGAAAAAAAGAGAACAGTTATTTTCAAATGCCGCCAGAGATCTTAAAAGTCGAATCCTTGCCGGATTTGAGGTTGAGAATAGCCTTTATCCTCAGGTAATATTTTGGAAGCTGGGGTATAATACAAGTATGCTGCTTGGATCGGTTTTTTCTCGAGGAAATGAAGGTAAGTTAATCTCCATCAAAAGGTTGGAATCTTTAAACCTTTTGATCTTAAAAAAGGACTTGCGTACATATGTATACGCAAGTCATCTATATACGACTTAAATTTAGTAAAAAAACATATATATATTGTATACTTTTTATTGAGATTCCAAAAGAATTTGGGGAATTTGGATACTATGAATTCAGGGATAATTAAAGAAGTCTCTTCATTCCAATCCGGCGCAAAACTAAGAAATTGGAAATAGTCTTAGCCCGTGCGCATACCCTTATATTAACCCGGGGATTTTTTACGATGCCAAATTAAAATCATTGTTTTTCCTTTTCTTTTTAGAATTGGATTTAAGATAGCGGCTAAAATATCAAACATAATAGACCTCCTTTCTCTTTTGGCCGGAAGATTGTATATAATATGAAAAAATCCTGATGAAGGTGAATCAATTGGCCTCCTCAAAACAGCTGACTTTTTTGGCAAGAACTTTATCCCAGTTTTGGGGAATCAATTTTGAAAATAAGGATTTTGGGTATTCTGAGGAAAATTTTAAAGGTTAATCCCGAAAATAAACTGTAAATAGCATAAATTTAGAAGGAAACTATTTTTGGTTGTCGAAAAAATCAATGATTTGGAAAGGGAGGTAATCATATTGCTACCGAAAGATCTCAAATACACAGAGGAACATGAATGGGTTAAGCTTGATGGGGAGAGGGTTAAAGTAGGGATTACAGATTATGCTCAAAAAGAGTTGGGCGACATCGTTTTTGTCGATTTACCCAGTATAGGGGATAAGGTAACGGCTAAAGACCCTATTGCTACGATTGAATCTGTGAAAGCGGTTTCAGAAATTTATGCTCCAATCAGTGGTGAAGTAATGGAAATAAACGATTCGTTGGAACATAGTCCGGAATTTGTCAATCAAGACCCTTACGGAAAAGGGTGGATTTTCATTATCGAACCGGCCGACCCCAAAGAAACAAATAATTTGCTTTCTCCAGCAGCATACACTTCTTTAATTAATACCAAAGAATAAACTGGAAACGGTCACTGATTCAATAGGTTTTCAACCTAAGTTTGGGCTAGGTAGGATTTCCGTTCTTGTTGAACTGGTTTAGAATGCGAAATTTTCGAATTTACAACAGGAATTTTTTACAATTCCAATATGGGATTTTCGAAAAAAGAAAAAGGTAGCCGAAAGCTAAGACCCTCTGCCTTACAGTTTACTTTGGACGAATTCAGGTTATGATTGTTCATCGGAGCGCCGCTGTATTTTTTATATAATTGAGTATCATTACAATGAGATTTTAATGGCCCAATTCATCCACTCAAGTTGATCTAATTTCAATACTTTAAAATATATCATGATGATTGAAATCTAGGTTGCGGTCAGGCAGCCAATCATTTCAATTATCTACAATGAATATAATATTTTTTATTATGAGTTTACCTTGAAAAAGAAGCCGATATGAGGGATATTGAATGAAGTACTATATTGGTGATATTGTTAAGATGCGAAAAGTGCACCCTTGTGGTGGGACAGATTGGGAAGTATTGCGGGTAGGAATGGATTTCCGGATTAAATGTCTGAAATGCAATCGGGTCGTGATGTTACCCCGGCCTCAATTTGAAAAAGCAGTTAAAAGCGTTGTCAAGTCGGCATTGCCATCTACCTTGATTTCTGAAAATTCTCCTCTAAAACCCCTTGAATAAAATATGATTAAAGTGTATAATTCTACAATGAATTCCCTGCTCTGTTAAAATGAATGTCTATATTTGGGGCGATGCGCCCGGTTTATGAAGGCAACATTTTGGACAGGGCCGTAAGCGAAGCATCAATATTTGATGCTTACAGTCCAGAGGGAGGAGGTGATTTCAGGTGAGGAATTATGAAACGATGTATATTCTAAAACCTGAATTGGAGGAAGAAGCTATTATTGCTACAGTGTCCCGTTTTGAGGATGTCGTCAAAAACGGCGGTGGAGAGATTGTTAAGACCGACCGTTGGGGCAAGAGACGTCTTGCTTATGAAGTCAATGGCGTTACTGAAGGACACTATGTTTTAATGACTTTTAAATCTCCAAGTAGCGCAGCCCAGGAATTGGATCGTGTTTTAAGGATTCAAGACGATGTGGTGCGCCAATTAGTTATTAAAAAAGATGAGTAACGAAGGTGATTATTAATGAATCATATCGCCCTAATTGGTAGATTAACCAGGGATCCGGAACTTCGTTATACTCCTAATGGTGTTGCAGTTGCGAATTTCGATTTGGCGGTTGACCGACAGACCACCAATCAGCAAGGTGAACGGGAAACGGATTTTATCCGCATCGTAACCTGGCAGAAACAGGCGGAGGTTGTCGCCAATTATCTTAAAAAGGGACGTCTTGTAGCGGTAGAAGGCAGATTACAAATTCGAAACTACGAAACTCAAGATGGCCAGAAACGCAAAGCTGCTGAAGTAGTAGCCAGCCGGGTACAGTTTTTAGAAAAAGCTCGCGATGAGGCAGCGCAGGCCGGACATGGCAATTCTAATAATATGGCCGAAGCGAATGATGATATCGAAGGAATTAATCTCGATGATCTTCCTTTTTAGGCAGATCATAATGGAGGCGAAATAAATGGGCAGAAATAATGGAGATAGAGAAAACAGCGGTGGCAAAGAACGTATGATGCGACGACCCAAAAAGAAGATTTGTTCTTTTTGTGTAGATAAAGTGCAAAGCATCGATTATAAAGAGACTGCTAAAATTCGTAAATTTATCACCGAACGAGGTAAAATATTACCCCGCCGAATCTCCGGTAATTGTGCCGTTCATCAACGGCAGTTAACAATTGCCATTAAGCGTGCAAGACAGATTGCATTACTTCCTTTTACCAGTGAATAGAGGCCAACGGCCTCTTTTTTTGCAAATACAGTTTTGCAAGCAAAGGTCAATAATGATTACCAATCTCTACGTACCAAATTACGCAGGAAATTTTTTTACGATAGAGAATACAATGGGTTGAAAGGAGAAAGGTCCTCATGTCTTCCAACAGCCCTGATATTAATATTGTTAAGAATGTTCGCACGATTGAATGGCTGAAAGCCGAACTTGTTTCGGGAATCGGGGCTTTATTTAAAGCAATGGTGAAAAATAACGAAGAAGTGATAGCAGATTCACTGGCTGCTTTAATCATGGGTTGCTATTTTCTCGGGAAACGTTTAAGCATTCCCTTTGAGAAACTTGATGAAAAGATCATCAACCGATTGGAATCTAATCAGCTCCAGGACCATGAAATTGAAGAGTGGTATGGCGATGTAACGAATTTAGAACAATATTTTAAAGAAAGACAGTAAAGTTAGGCGGTGGAATACGATGAAAGTGATTCTTAATCAGGATGTGAAAGCTTTAGGAAAACGTGGTGAGGTTAAAGAGGTTTCGGACGGTTATGCCAGAAATTTTCTTTTACCGAAGGGATTAGCTATTGAAGCCACTACAAGCAATCTTAAGGTATTAAACGATAAGAAGGAAAGTGTAGCTAGAAAAGAAGAAATGGAACAAGCCGAAGCTCAAAATCTCGCCAAAAAGCTTGCAGGGTGCACGGTAACCTTCAAGGTGAAAACCGGAGAAGGTGGACGTTTATTTGGTTCCATCACCGCCAAGGATGTGGCTGATCAAATAAAAAAAGAGCAGGGTTTGGATCTGGATAAGCGTAAACTTGCTATTGATGATTCGATAAAAAACGTTGGAGATTATCCGGTTAAAATTCATCTATATAAAGGCATCTCCACCGAAATAACAGTAAAAGTAATTGGGGAATAACGGGGCTGTCCCAAAAGTAAATTAGCGCGCGGCACGTTCGATAAAGAAATACAATATCTTGAAATTAACTCATTCAGCGAACCTATATATTGTATTTCTCATTGAATTCAAGTTGCTTTTTAGACAGCCTCAAAGTCTCTAAGGAAAGGAGTTTTTATGAAAGGTTTAAATAAAAAACTTACCGACGGACCCCAAACTACGATTCCGCTTCATGAACGTTTGTTAGATGAAGAGCAGTTGACCAGACAAGTGGCAGCTGTTTTTGCTTTACTTTCCAATTTATACGGTTCAGATAAATTAATCCTGAAAGCCGGAAAATTAGAAGCTTTAAAATTAATGCGCTCGGAAATCATTGAAGAACGGGTGCTTGCTCTACAACGTATCGTATTTGAAGACCCGACGATTGATACGGTGCCGTCACAGAAAGATTTACCGCAAATTATCAATGAAATCGAAGAAGAAATTGCTGACTTGATTGCGCGTCGCACTGTCGAAGAAAAAATTGAGAAGAAAATTGCCGAACGGATGCAACAGCGCCATGAGGAATATTTAAAAGAAATCAAAATTCAGATTCTCCAAGAGTCTTCGGGGCCAGACAATCCTCATACCCTTAAGAAGCTGGCTGAACTCGAAAAAATGGACCAAATTAATCTTTCCAAATCAGCAATGGAAGCATTAAAACCAACCACTTTAGGGGATGTGGTCGGACAGGAACGGGCAGTGACGTCATTATTAGCCAAAATTGCTTCTCCATTTCCCCAACATGTAATCCTTTACGGACCTCCGGGAGTTGGCAAGACGACGGTTGCCCGTTTGGTATTGGAAGAAGCGAAAAAATTGCCGTTTACCCCTTTTCAAGAGAATGCGCCGTTTGTGGAGGTCGACGGTACCACTTTGCGGTGGGATCCCCGGGAAGTCACCAACCCATTGTTAGGATCAGTCCATGACCCGATTTACCAGGGTGCTAAAAGGGATTTAGCAGAGGGTGGAGTTCCTGAACCCAAATTGGGGTTGGTAACGGATGCTCATGGGGGAGTCTTATTTATTGATGAAATCGGCGAAATGGATTCAATGCTGCAAAATAAATTGTTGAAGGTACTCGAAGATAAACGGGTTATTTTCGACTCGGCCTACTATGATCCCAGTGATCCCAATGTCCCCAAATATATTAAAAAATTGTTTGCTGATGGTGCCCCGGCTGATTTCATTTTGATCGCCGCAACCACAAGAGACCCCTCGGAAATCAGTCCGGCAATCCGTTCACGCTGTGCTGAAGTTTATTTTGAGCCATTGGATCAAGATGATATCCAAGAAATCGTTATACGCTCTGCAACTCGAATTAAAGCCAATATCGGTCCGGAAATACCAGATTTGATTAGCGATTATACGATTGAGGGACGTAAAGCGGCCGGAATCTTAGCCGATGTCTACGGATTGGCATTATATAAAAATAAAGTAGGGGACACGAATCCCAGCGAAGTTAAAATCCTCAAAGATGATTTATTAGAAGTTTTTCAGGTAAGTCGGCTATCGCCTTATCTAATTGTAAAAGCCTCTGAAAAGTTGGAAATTGGAAAAATATTCGGGCTTGGAGTAAGTGGTTTCGTAGGTTCGATTTTGGAAATCGAAGCCGTTTGCTTTCCGTCCAGTGAGAAAGGAAAAGGGAGACTACGGTTTAACGATACGGCCGGCAGTATGGCAAAAGATTCGGTGTTCAATGCCGCTTCTGTCGTAAGACTGGTCACCGGTATGGATATGGCCGATTATGATGTCCATGTTAATGTAATTGGCGGAGGTAAAATTGATGGTCCATCAGCGGGTGTAGCCATAACCTTAGCAATCATCAGTTGTTTAACTGGGCGTTCGATTCGTCAAGACGTTGCAGTTACCGGGGAGGTTTCCATTCAAGGCAAAGTTAAGGCAGTTGGAGGAGTCATCGAGAAAATTTATGGGGCCAGACAGGCTGGTATTCGGCGGGTTTTTGTACCGAAAGAGAATGAAAAGGATGTTCCTGCCAATTTGAATGATATTCAAGTAATACCTGTGCAAACAGTTCAAGAAATTGTTGAAAGTGTACTCGAAAGAAAAGAGACTATCTAAAAAAGTAATTTATAATCAATAAGACATGGAAAATATCAGATATACAATATACAGCATCAGTGAATAATCAAACGTTTATATATTTTATATCTTGATCCCTAAAATCTCTTTTGGGACAGCACTTTCAAAAGGGACTTTTGATAAGATTATTATCACCCGGCTTGCCCCCACTAGACGAGGTGAGCCGGGATTATCATTTTAGGGTAGCCAAGCAATTACCGCGTTTTGGGACCTAGTTTGCAGTTTGCCCGCCAACCGGCCGTTTTGGCAATCTACAAAATAGAAGTAGCCGTTGTTTGGTATTACAAGGGTGTTACCATCGGGGCTGTAATAGGCGGTAGTACAAAAGGTATCTTTGCTGGGTAATGGAAGCGTAAAATAGGGTTTCTTTTGTTCTGGTTTTAGCAGATACCAGATTGTATCGGCTTCCACGACTATCAAATTTTTATTGGGTGTGAAATGAATACCGAAAGGTTTTCCCTCATTAAACTTGCAGGAAGAAATTTGGAGACCGTTTTCCAAATCAATACCATTGACTTCACTTCTGCTGGCAAGGGCGTATAAACGGCGGCAATCATCAGTCATCAGGATACGATTATTCTTTGATACAAAATTCGTTTGATCATCAACCGGGGGTATCATTCCTGTGACGGGCGGCAATTTTTGTGGAAACAACCCAGAGATGCCCATTCCGCCAAACAAAGATGAACTCATCTTGAATTTGGATTGAAGCTTGCCGGTGGTCAGATCGATTTTATCAATATAGTTGCTGTTTACAGCTGAAACAAAACCTACGCTTCGATCGGAATTTAGCAATAATTGATCAATGTCCAAATCATAGGTGAAATGACTCAGAATCTTCCCATCAACGGGATGAATCATGTAAAAGTTATGACGCCCATATAAACAGATGTTGTCCGATTTTACCTGGGCTAATTGTGCA
>JAEZKW010000127.1 GCA_023415375.1 Bacillota bacterium | reverse complement strand
AGATGTCCCCCACTGCCTTCAAAAACTTCAAACTCAAGACTGCCAACTGTAAAATCACAAAGATGAAGAAGCTGGTTATGTTCCTCCGGAATATCCAGATCTTGATCCATGATTTCAAATTGCCCGCCGTCCGGCGGGGTATATCCCGAAATAATCCGGCTTAATTTGCTATATCCCAATCCTAAATCATTATTTTCACGGTTATCGGGAATACCATCCTTTTGTCTTTTCAAACTGTCAGCACTCTTTTGATTCAAACAAATGCGGGCCCCTGAAAGTTTAGATAGCAAACCACAGTGGTCAACATCGGCATGAGTAATATATATTCGAGTGATTCGTCTCTCCCAACCGGGAAATAACCGATTGAAAATCGCGGCCATTTCCTCGGCATAAATGGCATATCCTGTATCAATCAGCACCAGCTCATCCATTGTATCAAAAACATAGGTATTGCTGCCGCACGGTGGCTGGATGCAGTATAACGATAATCCTTCATTCATTTCAATCTTTTCAATATCGGTTTTAAAATTACATCCCTTATGATCACAGATAAAGTGAGCGAAACGGCGGATATAATCGAAAACCTTGACCGGGTTTTCACCTTTTTCTTGTAACATCTGTAAAATCCGGTTGGATTCGGAGATAAACTCCATCGTTTTTTCAATACTTAGGTCCAACAGTTTTTGCATTTCATTGGCCAGTCGAATATAAAAAATGGTATTATCCAGAACTTTTTCAGAGTTAGCATAGTCGATGATATTGACCTGATAGAGTTCGCTGATATCATCGAGCAGCATTTTAATGAGCGTTGGATTCTCAATTAAGAGACCCATTTTAAAATTTTGATAGGGAGATTTCGCGCACGCGCGTGTCTCGTTAGAATTGAGATAGGAAATGCTAATGTCATAATTATCAAGGATTTTGAGCACAGGCAATACCGCACCCGGAACATCCGGAATTTTAACCTCGATAATGATTACATTGATTTCCGATATCTTATCGTTGAGGTAGCCTATGGCTTCCAACTCTTTTGTTATTTGGGCCAGGCCTTCATCGGGTGCTTTGACATCAATAAAAAGTGTATGTAAATCCACAGCTTTGTTATAGCTTACCCGGACAATATTTCCTCCGTGTTTGGCAATGATTTTGGAGGCAAGCAAAAAGGCCCCCGTTTTATCCGGCATCCTGGTAATATACGATTTGCGCGACATCTCACAATCTCTTTTCTTAAATCAGGCTTAATCTATCATTATCATTATATCAATAGGTATGATTTTACGCTACATTCGCCGGAGTGAAAGTGATGAAGGATGGGGGAAATAGAGAGGTTTTATTAGGGTTCTAACCCTCATTCTGCGGCTCCATAGAGCCGAGCTTTCTCCCGCCATCGGGAGAAACGAAGGGCTTGTCAAGAACGGTTTAGAAATCAATACCCGATAAAAGCTCGTAACACTTTCACGGTACTTACCAAAATCACCCAAAATCAAAGCCTCAAAAGCTAACAACGCGCCACAGTTCGTTTCTCCCAGGGGGAGAAAGTGCGCCTCTAAAGAGGCGAAGAATGAGGGCGGACATTCTGTTCCAATCTTTTAATCATTTGCTATTGATCTTTAAAAGATATGGGTAATCCATAGGCTTTAATCGGTTTGAATCCCATAGTTGAGACAATATCCACTCCGTTTCTCCGGAGTGGATGTTTTTTACCTGTATCCTATTTATTCTTCAAACTTCAATCTAATGTCCCCGTATACTTTTCCGGCTTAATCAGAGCCCCCTGCGGGATTGCCTGAAAGCCCCTCCGAGTACAGGGAGCTATAACAGAACTCGCTATGGGTACACTAAAAAGCAGGAAAATGTATAACGTTGGTAAATATATTTAATATGTACACATATTAAATAGCCTTTCAATTATTTCAAGGAAAGTTTTAATTATCATAAAAATGGGAGTGCTTATATGAAAGCAGTGGATATTCCTGACAGAGCCAAAGAATTATTGATATTCACCGAGAAACAGAACCAAATTAAAGATCCGGACTCATTACTTGATCATATCCTTTTTGAATCAAGAAGATTTACCAAAGCCGATGCCGGCTCCATTTTTTTGATTAAAAATGACGTTTTGGAATTCAGTTATGTACAAAATGATACGAACGCTAATATTGATCCGTTCAATAATAAAAACATTTATTCCTATTCTACAGTTCCGATTAATAAGTTGTCCATTTGTGGTTATGTAGCCTTAACTGGTGAAGCGCTGATCATTGATGATGTTTATGCTCTTCCGGGAAACGTTCCTTATTCCTTCAACCCTCACTTTGATAGGATTTCAACATATCGGACCGGTTCCGTTTTGACGATTCCATTAATATCCCCTATCGGTCAAATTATCGGAGTTATTCAAATCATTAACAAAAAGGATGATAATGGTCGTACAATCCCCTTTCATGAGGATGATAAAAGTTATGTATCTTTTTTCGCCAACAGTGCAACTGTCGCGATTGAGCGGGCCATGATGACAAGGCAAATCATTCTGCGAATGACCAAAATGGCCGAACTCCGTGACCCAGAGGAGACTGGAACTCATGCCAACCGGGTCGGTGCTTATGCTATGGAAATATATAACCATTGGGCACTGAAAAAGGGAATTTCGGAAGAAGAAATTAAAAGTCAAAAAGATAACCTCCGGCTTGCGGCAATGCTTCATGATGTGGGAAAAGTAGCCGTTTCTGATCTAATCCTTAAAAAGAATTCGCCCCTTACGGAAGAGGAATTTACAGAGATGAAAAAGCATACCCTTTGGGGAGCGTCCCTATTTTCCGATTCCATATCCGATATGGACCGGCTTTCTTCTATCATAGCAATGACTCATCATGAAAAATGGGATGGTACTGGTTACCCGGATAACCTAAAAGAGACTGAAATCCCTTTGGCCGGGAGAATCGTTGCTTTGGCTGATGTCTATGATGCACTTATTTCAAAACGAATCTATAAAAATGCTTGGGATGAACAGCAAGTACTGAGGTATATCAAAGATCAAGGCGGTAAGCATTTCGACCCCGAGATCGTTGAAGCATTTATCGAAATTTATGATATTATCAAAGCAATTCAAGAGCGCTATCCCGAAGAATAGCCTTATAATCGGCTGGATTTTTTGTTTCATCAATATTCAAGCATTTGATTACCCCTTAGTTTATAGCTTTATATTAACTTTCATCATTGAAACTGGGAGTTGCCAAAATAATTTGAGTGATATTTCTCTCTCCATCGTACCGGGTACAAATTTCTACATTGAATTTTTTATTTTCATAGGTGGTTGATTCTTTAATTAAATGGCTGTATCCTTTTTGATTGCTATTGCCTGCCACATAAGAAGATTCAACAAAATCTGCATTCATCTTCTGAAATACACGGCTGGAAAACTCTTTAATTACATTCGCTGTTAACTGACCCTTATATTCACCAGATAACATTACTTTCACGTGAGGTTCTCCACCAATTCCTGCAATTAGGTTCTCTAAATGACTTATATATCCGCCGACATCTTTGGTGGGTCCTGCGAGACTTGTGTTAATTCCTAATTGCGTTTCATCGGAAGTTTCATCGCGCATGGACTGAATCGTAAGGGTAATAACGGTACCGTCATTTATTTTATTCTCAAATGAAGCATAAGTCATTCCATCCTGCTGGCCGCAAGTCGGTTTTACTCGATTTGTCATTCCTAATTTCCCTTGTAATTTTTGGGTTAATTGCTTAAGTTCGTATACACTCATCCATTTCCGGTTAAGCTGCATCCATGTCTCCGTCGATATCTCTTGCAGCGGTAATCCAACAGCCTTCCACCCTGTTTCAAGTGGATATTCCTGATGAAATTCACCAATCGAAATATCGACCAGCTTTAAAGAGAATAAGGCCAAAAAGGCCAGTGCTAATGACATTTTGATTAAAAAGCTTTTTACCATTTTTCTTCCTCCTAGCTTTGTAAAAGGACCATAATTTAAACAGGAGAGTTTCTTTCGTGATTCATTTATGGCCAATGAGACCAATAAACTCATGAGAGTATTAACATTCCGGCTGCTTATTCATACAAAAACAGCCGACATCTATAACAATTTTTCTCCAAAGCCATTATAGGAGAAAAATCTTAGCAATATACGGTTGGAAATATTTTTTCACAAAAAAACTGAGAATATATCTAAATCGATGATATCGAAAATAAAAAAGACGCTAACATGAGATTGTCAACGTCTTTCAAAAGTTATTAAAATTTGTTGCTATTATTTCCCCAATAACTCACAGACCATTTTTTTACCGACCTCTAGGGCTTGATCAATTTTGGACGCATCTTTGCCTCCGGCTTGAGCCATATCCGGCCGCCCTCCGCCACTTCCACCGGTTTCTGCTGCAATTGCTTTAATCAGTGAACCTGCTTGAACCTTGGAAGTTAAGTCTTTCGTTACCCCAACTACAAACGATACTTTACCGTCAATAACTGTACCCAGTGCTGCTACACCGCTATCCATCGCATCACGAAGTTTATCAACGGCATCCCGCAATTGCTCCATTGTAAAACCATCGACTCGGGCCACAATATATTTTGCATTTCCAACGGCCTGAAACTCGGTTATCAATTTCTTGATACGGCCTGTTGCCTGATCCTGACTGGCTTTTGCAATTTCCCGTTGGAGTTTGTTATGCTCTTCCAAGAGGTTCCCTAATTTCTGAGCTACCAGATGACTTTCGGTCTTGAGTAACGAACAAACTTCGCTTAAAGTGTTCCGCTCTTGATTATAGAGTGCCAAAGCTGCATCACCGGTAACTGCTTCAATTCTCCTAATTCCTGTTGCCACACTACTTTCAGAGATAATCCTCAATAAACGAATTTGGGCTGTATTGGTAACATGAGTTCCCCCGCAAAGCTCTTGGCTGACAGGACCCATGGTTACGACTCTTACCTTGTCCCCATATTTCTCATCAAAAAGAGCAGTCGCTCCTCCGGCTACAGCTTCCTGATAGTCTTTCACCTGGGTACAAACGGGAATAGCCTGCCCAATCGCATCATTGACCAACTGTTCTATCTTTTGAAGATCCGTATCGGAAATCTTCTCAAAATGCGTAAAGTCGAAACGTAAACGCTCCGGGGTCACCGAAGAACCTGACTGATGAAGATGCTCTCCCAAAACCTTCCGCAAGGCAGCCTGTAGAAGATGGGTGGCGCTATGATTGCAAGCAGTGTTGCGGCGTCTTTTTTCATCAACCATCAATTCAAAACAGCCGGACTTTTCGGGGACCTTACCGGTTTTTTTGATTAAATGAACAATCCGATCGTTCATTTTTTGGGTATCAATAACTGGATATTCAACCCCACTGAAAACAATCTTACCTTGGTCGCCAACTTGACCGCCGGATTCCCCATAAAAAGGTGTTTCCTTGAAAACGAGCTGCCAATATTCTTGATCCTCACCAAGGAATGCAAGGGAGGATTGTAACTTCAAAGTTTCATAGCCTCTAAATACCGAGTGAGGCCCTTCCTTAACAGTTTCCCACTTTACTAGATCATCGGACATGGTAAATTTCCCACTTTGCCTGGCTTTCGTTTTCTGACCGGCCATTTCCTGTTCAAAGCCTTCCAGATCGACTGTCAGTCCCCGTTCTTCAGCCATCAGCTGAGTAAGATCCAAGGGAAATCCGTACGTATCATATAATTTGAAAGCATCGGCTCCCGAAACGGTCTTCCGATTTTCTTGCGCCAAAGAAGCCGCGATCTTTTCAAATAACTCAATGCCATTATCTAAGGTCCGATTAAAGCCTTCTTCTTCAGCTTTAATGACCATCTGGCAATGTTGTTGTTGTTTTCTGATTTCCGGATAAGCATCCCCCATCGCAGAAACCAATCCTGGTACGATTTTATATAAAAACGGTTCCGTCATTCCGAGATTTCTGCCGAAACGGGCCCCACGTCTTAAGATTCGTCGCATAACGTAACCACGGCCCTCATTTGAAAGCAAAACCCCATCGGCAATCGAAAAAGTCAACGAGCGGATATGGTCAGCAATAACCCGCATTGGCACTTGATTTTCAGCTTTGGAATAGCTTTGACCGGTAACTTCTTCGATGGTTTGAATAATGTTCCGGAAAAGATCAATATCGTAATTGGACTTTTGGTTTTGGATGACCGAACAGATTCGCTCAAATCCCATTCCGGTATCAACATGTTTACTGGGAAGATCCTCTAAAGACCCATCGGCTTTCCGGTTAAATTGGATAAAAACTAGGTTCCAAAGTTCAATAAAGCGGGCACATCCGGCATTAACGCCGCAGACATGACCGGGGATATGTCCTTTATCGCAACGCTCAGGTCCTAAATCGATATGAATTTCTGAACATGGTCCACAAGGACCCGTCTCACCCATTTCCCAAAAGTTTTCTTTTTCTCCGAAACGCATCACATGATCATGGGCGATATCGGTACAGCTTTTCCAAAACTTATCAGCCTCATCATCCGTTTTATAGACTGTGGCATATAATTTGTCCTTCGGTAATTTCCAACGCTCGGTTAAAAGTTCCCAGGCCCAAGTAATGGCCTCTTTTTTATAATAATCACCAAACGACCAATTGCCCAACATCTCAAAGAATGTGTGGTGATAAGTGTCCCGTCCCACTTCTTCAAGGTCATTATGCTTGCCGCTAACCCGAATACACTTTTGGGTGTCTGCCGCTCTTTTATAGTCTCTAGTTCCTGTCCCTAAAAATACGTCTTTGAACTGGTTCATACCCGCATTCGTAAAAATTAAGGTCGGATCATTATGGGGAATTACTGAAGCACTGGGTACAATGGTATGCTCCTTTTCCCTAAAAAAATCCAAAAATTCCTGACGAATCTGATTTGCTGTTTTCAATCCATTCACTCCTATATTGGTAATCGGCAAAAAAGGGGCCGTCTCAAAAAAATTTCATTGATAGAGATATACAATATATGCACTTTTGCTTATCCATTGGAGCAGTATATTGTATATCTGATATGTTTCCATATCTCATTCATTTTAAAGTATTCTTGAGATAGCCTCATTCTCTACACAACCCCGCTTTTTTTAAACCCATATGTCTACTTCCCACACCGAAATTTACATAGACTGATCCCATTTTAATAGAAATCAAACCTAATATCAACACCCTTTTCAATGTGAATTTCCAACCATATAAAACAAATGGTATAATTCGCCAAACTTGGGGTCATAATGTAATAAGCGGGAGATGTAGCATTATAACCGCTATCGAACCGGCTTCTCAAGAAATTCCGGCTAAGAGCAAAACATTTCACAACCAAAAATTTTAAAGGGGGATATTCAATGAATGATATTTTAAACTCCGAGAATGTAAGTCAAGCATTTGAAAAAGCTCTAATTGATGAGGAAGAATTTTTCGAACGCGAATTGTTCCAAGATGTATTGGAATTGAAATCTTTAAAAAAAGTAGCCGAAACTACTGCAATCGATGTAAACAAACTCCAGGACGAAGTTTATCAAACCCTTTTCAATCTATACCAACAAACCCGCGGCATTAATGTTACCAGCCCCGGGCAGGATGATATTTTCCCCATCTTTGAATTATTCTTTAAAAATTACTACCAATATTTCCGTCAAACAATGGAAAGTTTGCTGACAACCCAATCGCCGGTCAAAATAGCCTATTTTCTTGGAAAAAACAGTGATAAAGTAACAGCCATGTTTGATCAGTTTATCAAAGAACTTCAACATGAAATTGCTTGAAGAGGGCCATTCCCAAATATTTTAACATAAAACTTGTCTCATAAAGGGCTGTTCTAAAAGGAAATTCTATCGACATTATGTATTCGATAAACTTTTCAAAGACACAATGTTTACAGTGTTATGGATAATTAAAACCCCGACCAAATGTGCCGGGGTCTCTTATTCTTTTATCGTTTCCATAAGACCTACTCTTCCAAAATATATACCTTTATTTTTTTCTTCCCATACATTGCGGCTTCACGATAAGTTTCGTAGCAAAGATCGATGCGGTTTCCCTTGATGGCGCCGCCAATATCGGCAGCTTCCGCTCTGCCATAGCCCTCAATGTATAATTGGGTACCTAATTTAATCACTCGGGGATCAACTGCTACCAAACCAAAACCTGCTTTTTTCCCGGTATATGTTTGGCCGATTGCTGCATATTTTCCGCAACTTTCCGGCCCCGGATAATACGCTGTTGCAACCATATTTTTTACTTCCACGTAACGGAAGGACCCCCTCGATGTTGTTAAAGTCCTCACCACATTACGAATTCCTCTCGCCACTACTGCATTGACTACGGGGTGAATCGTTTTTTCAGAGATATTGTAGCGGTCAACTACTTTGCCGTCTTCATAAACGACTTTCATTTGACGCTCTACCAAACCTGGTTTCCCTTCGCGGATTAGCTTTTCTTCTCCGCGTTCCAAGTCTTTGTCCTTATAATATTCTGTCCCCGGTTTTACGGTTATCTGTTTGGTAATCAGTTTACTACGAACCTTTACGATTTTGATGTTCTGGCCTGGGCCAACCACTGTATCCAGTGATGGTGAAATCTTATCATCTTTGTCGATATTAATTTTAGCGGAAGCCAGTACCTTTTTTACCGGTTCGGCAGTGGTGCTGAACTCTTTGGTCTCACCGTCTGCCTTGATTTTTACCGTAAAGGCCCGGTATACTTGGATTTTCATATTTTCGGTAACTGCTGTTTTTAAATTCGGTATGACTTTGTCACCGGTTTTTAAAACAACTTTTTTTTCTTGCAATACTTGATCTACGTCCGAGCTTATGGTGTGCCATTGATAGGTATGACCATCAACCTGAAGAGAAACTTTATCGAGAGCAGTCATATAAAGAACAGAACCAAATAATGCGACACCCATTACAGAACCTAACCCTATGTACAGATAATCACGAAACCTTTTTTCCCAACGACCTTTTATTATCCTAACCTTCATTCTGACCCCCCTTTTATAGATTTAAAATCCTCCTTGAAGAGCGGTTACAGGGTTAAATTGCAAAATATTTATAAAAATTCACATCTTTCAATATCGATGAGGATTTCCATCATCAAAATTCGATTTAAAAAAATAAAATCCTGCTTTAAACTAATTACTCCATCAATTCCCTGATCCGGAAAGCTACATCTAAATCTTCGGCAATTAATGCTGCTTTCTTGATATCCACTCCAGGATAACGCACGACTGATACAACTACATTCGGAATAACCAATTTACTACGTCGAATAAAATCTAAAACTGCCTGAAATGCTTTGGTTCCATAAGGAGTTTTCGTTAACTTTTCATAGGCCTCGGCATTTTCCGCATTTAGACTGATAGATACGGTATCGATTAACCCGGCTAACTCCGGGAGAATATCATATCCCAAAAATAAATCTGCCAAACCATTCGTATTGAGCCTTACACTAACTTGGTGCTCTTTTACCTTTCCAGCGACTTCCTTTACTACTTCGGGGCGTAATAGAGGCTCACCATAACCACAAAAAACGATTTCCCGATAATGATTTCGCGCGTGCGCGACATATTCCTCTATTGCATTCATGATTTCAAGCACAGAAGGTTCATGGGACAGCCAAAGGTTATAACCGACCCCGCCGGTTGTCTCGCGAATGCAAAATAAACAGGCATTGGGACAGCGATTCGTGATATTTAAATAAAGCGCGTCATTTATGGGATATGCTATTACCAGGTTGTCGCTGGAGTTTAATTTTTCTTGCATACAAGCACTTCCTTAATATAACTATTTATATATATTCAGAAGGATAAATTGTAAATATTAAGCTGTTCTTTATAGAATTAACCGATTTGAAATAAAGACCTGGTATTTGCAGCAGTTGCGTTCATTACCTCCTCAACCGGTAATTGCTTTATCTCTGCCAATTTTTGACCCACAGTTACAACCCGAAAAGGTTCATTGCGCCGACCTCGAAAAGGATAAGGTGATAAATATGGGCAATCCGTCTCTACAAGCAAGCGGTCTAAAGGAACTTCAGCAACCACCTTTCTTAACTTTTCAGCATTTGTGAAAGTAATGACTCCGGTAAATGATAAATGCAATCCCATGTTTAAAAATTGTGAAGCCATTTCCCGGCTGCCGCTAAAACAGTGCATTACTCCGCCTGCAGGGCCGAGTTGCACCTTATTTATCAACGAGAAAGTGTCATGATGAGCCTCACGATTATGAATAATAACTGGTTTATTATACTCTTTTGCAAGCTGAAGTTGTTCCAAAAAGACTCTATGTTGGTCTTTTTTCAGGGAATCTGGATTCGGCGAATCAAGATTCGGCGAACCAAGGTTCGGGGAATCTAGATAATGATAATCTAAGCCGATTTCCCCAAGTGCAATCACTTTAGGCTTCTTTAAGAGAGCTTCTAGCGTTTGAGCGACATCATGATCCCAGGAGCGGGCATCCTGTGGATGAATTCCAACAGCCGCCCAAAGCATAGGGTAGCTCTCGGCCAACTCCACAGCCCGCCTCGAAGAATCAAGATCATACCCAACGACCACCATCGTTGAAACCCCGCCGGTTATTGCGTTTTCGATAACCTGGGGATAATCTTCCTGAAAAGCCTGATCATTAAGATGAGTATGACTATCAATCCACATTAACGTACTTTAGAACCTTCCCCAATTGTCATCTCGGGCCTTAACAAAGAAACTTGCCCCTGACTGTTGGAAGCTGCCAAAAGCATTCCCTCGGATAAAATACCCCGTAATTTAGCCGGTTTAAGATTAGCCACGATAACGATTTCTTTTCCAATCATATCACTGGCCTGATAATGTAATGCGATTCCAGCAACAATCTGCCTTTCTTCTTCTCCGACCTTGACTCGGAGTTTAAGTAGTTTATCAGAGCCTTCTACCTTTTCCGCTGCAATTACTTTAGCAACCCGCAAGTCAATCTTGGAAAATTCATCAATCGTAATTTGAGCGGAATCGCTCTTTTCGGTTATTTTTTCTTGAACTGCCGGTTGTTGTTCCACTGCCAGTTCCTCCTTGGATTTTTCAATTTCTATACGAGGGAAAATGGGTTCTCCCTTTCTCGTAACAGTCCCGGGTTTGAGCCATCCCCATTTTACAGCATCGGAATATTCTAAGTCAGCCGGGGAACCTGAAAGACCTAGTTGTTCCCATATTTTGGATGGTGTCTCGACTAAAAAGGGTACCAAATAGACAGCTATAAGCCGCAGGGTTTCGCTCATGGTATATAGAACTGTGTTTAATCGTTCCCGCAGTTCCGGATTCTTAGCTAATGCCCATGGTGCTGCTTCATCAATATATTTATTGGTTCGACTTACCAACTTAAAAATTGTGGCCAAGGCTACATTGATCTCCAACTTCTCCATCGCAGCCTTAAAATCGGCCAGACTTTCCTGGGATATTTTTATAACCTGCTGATCTAAATCCTGGTAAACACTGGGTTTGGGAATTACACCATCATTAAATTTTTCAATCATTGAGAGAGTCCGGTGCAGTAAATTACCAAGGTCATTGGCCAAGTCCGTATTAATTCGGAGAATTAAAGCCTCTTCCGTATATGAGCCGTCGGAACCGAAGGGTGTTTCCCGTAATAAATAATAGCGAACAGCATCAATACCATACTTTTCAATGAGAACCAATGGATCGACTACGTTTCCTTTGGACTTTGACATTTTTCCGCCATCCAGAACCAGCCAACCATGGCCGAAAACCTTCTTCGGTAATGGTAGTCCCAAAGCCATTAAGATAATGGGCCAGGTAATGGTATGAAATCGTACAATCTCCTTGCCAACTAAATGCAGATCGGCTGGCCAGTATTTTTGAAACAAATCCGGGTTTTCCGGATAGCCGAGAGCCGTAATATAATTTGAAAGTGCATCCAGCCAAACATAAACTACATGTTTCGGATCAAAGGGTACCTTAATTCCCCAATTAAAAGTTGTTCTGGATACACAGAGGTCTTCCAGACCCGGCTTTAAGAAATTATTCAACATTTCATTTTTACGGGATACAGGTTGAATAAAATCCGGATTTTCTTCAATATACCGGATTAAACGATCTGCATATTTGGAGGCTCTGAAAAAATAACTTTCTTCTTTAACCAGCTCAACTTCTCGGCCACAATCAGGGCATTTACCTTCATTCAATTGCCTGGCAGTCCAGAAGGCCTCACAAGGTGTACAATACCATCCTTCATACTCGCTTTTGTAAATGTCACCTTGCTGGTACAATTTATCAAAAATGATTTGGACCGCCTTTTCATGACGTTCCTCAGTGGTTCGAATAAAATCATCATTACTAATCTTTAGCCTTTTCCATAGATCCCTTATACTGGCTACAATATGGTCAACATACACCTGGGGGCTAACCCCGGCAGCCTCTGCTTTCCGCTGGATTTTCTGACCATGTTCATCTGTTCCAGTAAGAAACCAAACATCATCTCCGATTTGACGATGATAACGTGCCAAAGCATCTGCATTCACTGTTGCATATGCATGCCCAATGTGTAAGTTATCACTGGGATAATAGATCGGAGTTGTAATATAATATTTACCCATCTCAAATCCCTCCTCAAAGTTAATTTATAGACATTATACCGGTTTATTTTAGCCCAAATTCGCAACTTAACCCGCATCCGATTATTGTTGATTTAAAAATCGTTCTGGAAATTACCTATTTACGGGTTCTCTTCCATATGCCGAAAATTCACCAAAAATCCGAATATGCTGATTAATCCGGATTTGGCCAAAATAAAAACCCCTCGCCCAGCAGGGGACGAGAGGTTAACCTTCGTGGTACCACCCCAGTTCTCTTCTTAATAAGAAGACTCCGGAGTTCATAACGTGAACCAAACGTCCGTTCCTACTTAATTTCAAAACGGAGACTCTGGAACCATTTTTTCCGCCTGCCCGATCGGGGTCCCACCCTTCCCGACTCTCTTATTCGAAGCCTCACGGATACTTTTCCTTCATCGTCTTTTGACCGCATATAACTATATTGCCATTTTATTTACTATACCGGTAAAAGATGACTTTGTCAAGTATCATGGGTCATTGAAACCGATTTAAAAAAAGATTTTGCCCAAAATGGAAGGCTTTCTGGTAAACACGTTTATTTAAAACGCTCCCAAAAATTACTAAATAAAATTATAGCTAGTATGACAATATGACAAAAAGATACTTTTCCCTGGATTTTTTATTTGTTAATACAAGGTAAAAACATATTGGATCAATTTGACTTTGCATGCAAATATAGGTATAATGAGTTTGTCAGCAATGTCGAATTTTAACGAAAGGAGCTGGAAAAACTATGATGAAGTCTACTGGTATTGTACGCAAAGTCGACGAACTCGGGAGAGTCGTAATTCCCATCGAATTACGTCGTACTTTACAAATTGATGAAAAAGACGCACTTGAGATTTATGTTGATGGTGAAAAAATCATTTTAAAGAAGTATGAGCCTGCATGTATTTTCTGTGGAAATGCAGACGGTATTCGAAATTTCAAGGAGAAAAATATTTGTAAATCTTGCCTGGAATCAATGAAAGGCGCTTGTTAAAAATTACAGAGGCTGTCCAATAAATTCTTTAAAAAGGAAAGATACTTTATATAGCATCTTCAAATGATTCATTGTGCTTTTATTAAGTATCCTCTTCTTGAAAAAAGTTTTGGGAACAGCCTTCTTTTTTTTGACGTTCCAAGTAGATTTGATATACTTCTTTGGTACTTTTACCTGTTTGCCTAGCGATTTCTTTTAATGCTCCACGAAGTGAAACCTGATTACCCAATGGCTGGTTGAACAAGTCATCGATGTCGATGTTTGTCGAATTTTGATTGATTTTAACAGTCTGTTGATTACCTTCAATCAAGAGGGTAAACTCCCCCTTTAACTCACGTTTTGATAAAGTCTCAATAACATCAGATAAATAGCCCCGTAAAAATTCTTCATGGATTTTGGTTAATTCTCTTGCTACAACTGCACGGCGCTCACCGAATACTCTCCGGATATTTTGCAATGTCGTCAAAATGCGGTGCGGTGCTTCATAAAAAACCACAGTACCCGAAAAATTAGCCATTTCCGTTAACCTAATATTCTGTTCACTATTTTTACGCGGTAAAAAGCCGGCAAACCAGAAAGAAGCCGTATCGAGTCCCGAGGCAGCCAAAGCCGTAATGACAGCTGTAACGCCTGGTATGGGAATCACGGAAATTCCATGTTCAATCGCAGCGGCAACTAAAAAACTACCTGGATCAGAAATGCCCGGCATTCCTGCATCGGTAACCAAAGCAACATTTGCTCCAGCCAAAAGTTTTTCAATAATTTGATTTGAACGCTCCCGTTCATTATGTTGATAATAACTAAGTAAACTCTTTTTGATTCGAAAATGATTTAACAACTTTAAGGTGCGACGGGTATCTTCAGCAGCAATAAAATCGACTTCATTCAAAACCCGCAAAGCCCGCTGAGTAATATCCTCCAGATTGCCAAGGGGCGTCCCGACCAAATATAATTTACCGGTATTTAATTCATTCACCATTTCTCTATCCCAACCTACTTAAAATTCAATCCCTTCTCTGGCCCCTACCCCATGTTGATAAGGGTGTTTGACCATTTTCATTTCGGTGACCAAATCAGCTAATTCCAAAATGGATACCGGCATCTCTCTTCCAGTCAACACCAGCTCAAGGCGAGCCGGTTTTTTAACCAAAGTGGAAAGAACCATATTCGGATCCAAAAGGCCTACATTCATAGCATGACTTAATTCATCAATTACAATCAGATCATTTTCATCCGAACAAATCGCTTGATCAATTAATTTCCAACCACTAAGTGCTTGTTCAATATCACTGGGTGTCGGCTTATTGTTATAAATGAACTCGCCATTGCCTAATGCAAAGAGTGGCAGGGGTGGATCAAAGACCATAAATGCCCAATGTTCACCCGAGCCTCCGGCAGCTTTTAAGAACTGATAAACCTTGACTTTCAGTCCTCTCCCCCAGGCTCTTACAGCCAGCCCAATTGCTGCAGTCGTTTTGCCTTTTCCATCACCGGTATAAACTTGAATGATTCCTTGTTCCAATTATCTCTCCTCCGTTGGTTTAACTCCGTACAAAATCAATTGCTACAGCAATCGTTATTTGATTTAAATTTTGTTTGGTGCCAATCAGTTTCCCATTTTTGATTCCGATAAGAGCTGCCATTTCACTTTTATCCAATGTTTTTGTGGTATCGACAGAGATTCCCTTTTTTTTAGAAGGCGACATTACGATTGGCAGTTGATCATTGGTTAATGAGATTAACGGGATTCCTAACTCCTTACATGCCTCATCGACTCCGGACCTTGACTGCTTCTGTCCAAAGGTTTGAATGGCTCTGACACTTCGAAGGGACCAAAAATGCTCCCGAAAATAACGGCGGATAGCTCCAATGATCCTTGGGCCTGAGACTTCCTCACAAATATCGATTCCCACCGTGAGGCATTTCGGCCGTAAGGCCATTATCGAAAGTGTTGAACTAGATGACACAGGCTCCTGATGGCCGATAACCACCAGCATATTCTCCTCCGGAGCCAATTGCAGCGGCTCGTCTTTGACCAATCTTACATTTTCCGGCCATACCAAATCAATACCCCAATGATCCCAAACGACCACCGGCTGATCATTTATAATAGCCCCGGTAAATTTGGGCAATAATCCTGAGTGTTCAACCGCTAGTTGATATTCCCGGGCTAACTTTTCCAGACTTGGTAATTCATTGACTTCTGATGCCGTGGTGATTACAGGCGTTGCCTTTAAATACTTAGCTATTTCACCGGCTAATTGATTTGCATTTCCCAAATGTCCGGGCAATAGACTAATAACAAACCGTCCTTCTTCATCGATGACTAGAACAGCCGGGTCTGACTGTTTATTGCTCAGAATCGGTGCAATACTGCGAACTGCAATCCCTGTGGCCATAACTAGCACCAAAGTTGAACACATAGTAAAAGCGTTTTGAATCTGCTCCGTCACCGGGCCGCTAAACCCAATTTGCTTTTCAGCCTCATTTAAATAACGGCGCGGTATCTTTAACGAAGTCTTTAAATGAGCGGACAATTTTTTGGCAAGCAGGGACCCCTTTTTTGTAAAAGCAATAATAATCTGTTCATTACTCATGGCCTATCCATCCACGATTTTATTGGAGAGGGGCTGTCCAAAAAGTGTTTTTAGACAGCCTCTTCATTATTCCCAAAAAGCAAAAACGAAATGAACCTCTATCATGTAAAGAAAATATAACTATTATCTGCAGAAATCATGTTTTCCCATTGGTTTTTATAATAGACAACTCATTATTTCGCTTTTTTTCTAGAATTTCCTTTGATGTACCAGCATTTTTAAAAAGAATTCATATGGATCTATTTTTAGAAAAGGTTTGAAAATGTTCATTTTAAATCAAACATTATCAATTACAATATAGAATAAGTTAATATTTTCGGCTTTCATCTCTATACATTCTTATCTTGTAACAATTATTTTAAATAGTTCAAACGGGTTTGAATTGGTTCATTTCCGTGCTATAATTAATACATCTCTCCGAAACCTAACCCCGGACTTAAATGTTTCTTTAACCCGATTTGGTCTTTCAAAGGAATTACAAGAACCTCCTTACTGAATCGTGGTTCAATATAAAAACAAGCTAGGAGTGTGGTATGAATGGAAGTTAGAAATGCCGTGAGCCCAAAAGAAGTACATAACTACGATACTGACCGATTGAGAGAAGAATTTTTGATTCAAGATTTGTTCAAACCCGGCGCCCTGAAGCTAGTTTATAGCCATATTGATCGGATTATTACCGGTGGAGCTTGTCCGGTGTCGTCTCTCCAATTGGAAGGGGAGAAAGAGTTAAGAGCAGCTTTTTTCCTTGAACGCCGGGAGATGGGTATCATCAATGTAGGTCCTTTGGGTACAGTAAGTGTGGATGGTACCTTATACGAACTGAACACCCGTGATGGCCTTTATATCGGAATGGGTGCCAAAGAAGTGATTTTCACCAGCACTGATCCGAAAAACCCTTCTCATTTTTATTTTTTAAGTACTCCTGCTCATCATCCGTATCCCACTGAAAAGATCGAACTGAGCCAAACTGAAGCTACCCATCTTGGTTCCATCACAGATTCAAATGAGCGAACCATCCATAAGTATATCCATCCTGGTGGGGTGAAAAGTTGTCAACTGGTGATGGGCATGACCATATTGGAACCCAATAATGTTTGGAACTCTATGCCCTGCCATACGCATGAACGGCGCATGGAAGTTTATTTTTACTTTAATTTACCCCAAGATGCTATGATTGTCCATTTAATGGGACAGCCCAATGAAACCAGGCATATCATCATGCATAACGAAGAAGCGGTCATTTCACCAAGTTGGTCGGTTCATGCCGGTGTAGGAACCAAGAATTATACCTTCATCTGGGGCATGGCAGGTGAAAATCAAACCTTTAATGATCAAGACCCAATTGCAGTAAAGGATTTACGATAATTAAGGAGGTAGAAAAATGATTTTAGACAAGTTTAAATTGACTGGCAAGGTTGCAATCGTCACCGGATGTAGTACGGGTTTGGGTCAAGGGATGTCTTTCGCTTTTGCCGAAGCAGGCGCTAAAATAGTTGGGGTCGATTATGTCGATAATTCCGACGATACCAAGAAGAAAGTGGAAGCGGCCGGCAGTGAATTTTTGTATATTAGGGCCAATCTGCTTACCATTGACCCGATTGAGGGAATTATCAATCAAGCTCTGGAAAAGTTCGGCAGTATTGATATTTTAGTTAATAATGCCGGCATCATTCGCAGGGTCGATGCCATTGAATACAGCGAAAAAGATTGGGATGACGTCTTAAATATTAACCTCAAAACCGTATTCTTTTTTAGCCAGATGGTGGCCAAACAATTTGTGAAACAAGGCAGCGGCGGGAAGATCATCAACATCGCTTCCATGTTATCTTACCAGGGCGGTATCCGGGTTCCATCGTATACAGCCAGTAAAAGCGGTGTCATGGGAATTACCCGGGCTCTTGCTAATGAATGGGCCAAATATAATATTAACATCAACGCCATAGCGCCAGGTTATATGGCCACTAACAACACGGCAGCCCTTAGGGCCGATGAAGACCGCAGTTCTGAAATTTTAGGTCGGATTCCGGCAGGGCGCTGGGGAACTCCCGAAGATTTACAAGGCGTAGCGGTTATGTTGGCTTCGGATGCTTCCAATTATGTAAATGGCTTTACCATAGCGGTCGATGGCGGCTGGCTTGCCCGTTAAGCTCAAACAAAAGCAATTTGGCCTCGGCTAAATTGCTTTTGAATTTTAATAGCAGGTAATTCAATAAGGGAGACCCGAAATGATTTTAGACAAGTTTCAACTCACTGGCAAGGTAGCCATCGTTACCGGATGTAGGACAGGTTTGGGTCAAGGCATATCAAATGCTTTTGCCGAAGCAGGCGCAGATATCGTAGGAGTCGGTAGTGCCGATAATGCTAACGAAACTAAAGATCTAGTGGAAGCTGCGGGGAGAAGATTTTTATATATTCAGGCCAATTTGCAAGCAACATCCCCGATTGAAAGAATCATCAAGCGAGCATTGGATAAATTCGGCAAAATAGATATTCTGGTTAATAACGCCGGAATCATCCGCAGAGTCGATGCCATCGAATATAGTGAAAAAGATTGGGATGATGTCATAAATATTAACCTCAAGACCGTCTTTTTTTTCAGCCAGATGGTAGCCAAACAATTTGTGAAACAAGGTAGCGGCGGGAAGATTATCAATATCGCTTCCATGTTATCTTATCAAGGCGGAATCCGAGTCCCCTCTTATACGGCAAGTAAGGCCGGAGTCATGGGAATCACCCGGGCCCTCGCCAATGAATGGGCCAAATATAATATTAATATCAATGCGATAGCGCCAGGTTATATGGCCACAGATAATACGGCTGACCTCAGGGCCAATGAAGATCGCAGCTCTGAAATTTTAGGGCGGATTCCTGCAGGACGCTGGGGAACTGCAGAGGATTTACAAGGTGCTGCGGTTATGCTTGCTTCCGAAGCTGCTAATTATATGCATGGGTTTACTCTAGCTGTTGACGGCGGTTGGCTCGCCCGTTAATCTGCCACTAATTTTTCTGTTGGGGCTGATGAAGGCTGGTTAAAATTATATGAAGGCACTTGATAATAAGACAATACAGCAGTACAACTTTAGGAACTGGCTTCTTCAGGGAAGGACGCGCGTCCAATCGGACGCGCGGATTAGGTTTGTCTTAGGCATTTAGAAATAGCCCAACTTCCTTATGTTGCCCCAGCATGCCGGGGGTGGATGACTACCTCGAATTTGACATCCATACATTAGTTTCCACGTAGGGAACCTTATGATTGTTTCTCAACATAAGAGCAAACTATTTAAGCTGCATAATCCTCAAAAAGAGACTTACTCCCAGCTACCAAACCAAATAAATTGGTTTTGGGGGTCAATCCGGGTAATCAAAAACTTACGATCATCATACTCACTGACCACAATATAACCAACCTCATAGGAGAACTCACTTGTATTTAATTTACCTTTAACCCGGACTTTAAGCCCATCAGCATCCTTTTCGATAAATTCGAAACGTTCTTTCATGAAACTCAAAGACTTATATAAATCCATCTCCAGACGTTCATCTTCAAAAGGCTCCACAATGACTTCAACCGGTATAATTTCATCCGCCGTCGGAATCACTCTCCTTTATCACTGATTTTATTATATCAGTTTTCGCATATTCCGACCAGCACACGTACTTTTAATGGTCAGTTGTTTTGTATAATTTTCCTTGATGAGGGTATCGATTTTTTGAAACATCAACTTAAAATCACTCTGCAACTCACCAATTTCATCAGCTCTTGTACTTTCAGAGCTGCAATCACTGGAGCTTACAATTCCCATATCCACCATTTCCCA
>JAEZKW010000086.1 GCA_023415375.1 Bacillota bacterium | reverse complement strand
GACACTTGCTAATAAAAAGAGGAAATGCGATCTATAATAGTTACTGCAACCGCCGCCTATCCAAACCGGTTTTCCAAAACACCTCCCCCAACCCGGGAACCTAATTCCAGCAAAAATTCAACCAACCGATACCAGATAGTGAGTTATCCAACGCCAAAAACAAAAAAATACTCCATCTTTATTACGTACCACCCTACCCAAAGATATATTGCCTGCAGCCTCCGTATCGCTCTATGACACAATCTGCGTAGCACAACCATTTTTCAGCATCCGGGCTGCCTAAAAGCAAATGGAAAAGAACAAAATAAATGGCCTGAAATATAACCTCCATTCAAGCCGGTATTGCAAAATCCAAAACCCAAAAAATGATGATAATGAAGAATTCCCCAAGCAAGCAGTAATGTTCGAACCTGCACCCGTCGCCCAGGGACGGCGGTTGATTTATGTATAAGTATTTATAAATACACACTTATGCTTTCACTAATCACAAACATGTTTAAGCTTTTTGGCCCTAAAAATCAGCTCCGACATTTGAGGCTAGGACGCCGAAAAGCGCCGCCTCTTTACATGGATGTAAAACGGCGGTCGCCCCCGAAAGCCTCATATAATTGCCAGTCAGAATGCCAGGGATGGCGGCGACATTCAAAAACCCCGGATGAATAAAGGGAGGTCCGGAAGCCGTAGGTTCCGGCGGCTCTTTGGTTACTTTCTGGCCGCTCAGAAAGTGACTCAGCCGGTGAAATCCGTGGACCACAATACTGGTCATTCATTTATACGCATCATGAATAAGGCAACCCACCGCCAAAATAATAGTCCTTCATCGATCGCGATCTTGAACAAAGCTACTTTAAAAATTAGCAAGGAGTGTCAGGATTTTATTTTAAAATTGACTTATAATTTAACCTATATTTAATGGGAGGGTTCCCAGTTGGAGAAGCAGAACACGATCCGAGAATCCGTTGATTTTATTGAACGGAATTTGACTAAAAGAACTAAGCCTGGCGCATCTGGCCAGCCGGGCTTATATTTCGAAATTTCATTTTCACCGGATGTTCCGGCAGATGGTCGGGGAAACGGTCGTGCAGTATATCAGAAAGCGCAGATCGGCGGAAGCGGCCGGGGAACTTAAAAAAAACCCGGGTCACGATCACCGATATCGCATTAAAATACCAGTTTGGATCGGAAGAATCTTTCGCCCGGGCTTTTAAACGGCTCTATGGCATCAGCCCCAAAGAATACCGCAGGAGTCAAACGGTCATTATATTCCTTCCACGCTTTGAGCTGCGGAACAATCCATCCGTCAAAATACCCGCAATGTCTGTAACTTCGATGGCGGCCTAGGCCGCCTAGACTGCCTAAAGGAGGGATTTTTCATGAGCCTGGTACCGATAGTGGTTGAACAAACCCATCACGGTGAGCGTTCCTATGATATTTATTCCCGGTTATTGAACGACCGGATCATCATGTTGAGCGAGGAAATTACTGATAATCTCGCCAGCTTGGTGGTAGCGCAGATGTTATTCCTGGAATCAGCGGATTCCGGCCAAGACATTCAGCTTTATATCAATAGCCCGGGTGGTTCGATTACAGCGGGAATGGCCATCTATGACACGATGCAATATATTAGCTGCGATGTTTCCACGATTTGCGTGGGTTGGGCCGCCAGCATGGGCTCGTTTTTATTGACCGCCGGCGCCAAAGGGAAACGTATGGCCCTGCCCAACAGTGAAATCGTAATCCACCAACCGTTGCTAAGCGGCGGGAATTCAGGGCCCGGCAACCGATATTAAAATTCATAGCGACAGGATGCAGCAAATAAAGCAGCGAATGAACCGGATTTATAGTGAAAGGACCGGACAGCCCCTGGAAAAAATCGAGCGGGACATGGAGCGTGATTTTTTTATGACTGCCAAGCAGGCCAAGGAATATGGATTAATCGATCAAATATTGACCCAAAGAGGATAATAGCAAGGTCAATCAAAACCGATTGACCGCCCAGGTCCATGAACCCAAATTATCTTCTTCCCTCATGAGGAAATTGCGGCTGCGACCATGGTCCGATAATACATTTTGCGTCAGCTACTACCCGCTTTGACTGGCTGGATAGGCGTAGCGGCTGGCTATAAATCGAAATGCGCAGTATCACTTTAGGAATAAGACGCAAGTGTTTTTATTGAGCTGTGATTTCTATAACAACGCAAAATGGGTACTTTCGATAATTGATTTCATCTGACATAAGCAAAAAGGGTGTCCGGCGGGGTCAAGCATAACTCTCCAATCATCGGAAAATTGCTCATCTGCGATTGTCGCTCCACAATGAATTGCATATTGAACTGCTTTTTCCAAATCATTAACGGCGAAGTCTAAATGCGCCATTTGCTGTTGGGCTTCAGGCTCTTCCGGCCACACAGGTGGTTTATACTCAGGATTCCGTTGAAACGTTATACCAGGATACGTCCCCTGCTCCGTTCCCGGAGCGCCTACACATGCCCATTCTTCATCATGAAATGGTATTTCCCACTTGAGCAGCGCCGCATAGAACTTTGCTAATTCATAAGGGTCTTTGCAATCCACCGTAAATGAGTACATTTTGATTTTTAGCTCATCATCCATAACGTAATTACCTCCAAATAAAGAATCCTTGTATGCCTTAGATGCCTAAAGCGTACTTCCACTTTTTTTCTGCCTATTTTACCACATAAATCCAGCCCTGTCATTATCATTTTTTCCTGCCCTGCTTTTTGCCCGCCCTTTCATATGCCTGGATTTTTCCATTGTCAGAATTTTATTTTAAAATTAATTTATAATGTATCTATAATAAATGGGGGGTTCCCAGTGGAGAAGCAGAACACGATCCAAGAATCCGTTGATTTTATTGAACGGAATTCGACTAAAAGAACTAAGCCTGGCGCATCTGGCCGGCCGGGCTTATATTTCGAAATTTCATTTTCACCGGATGTTCCGGCAGATGGTCGGGGAAACGGTCATGCAGTATATCAGAAAACGTAGATTGGCGGAAGCAGCCGGGAAACTCAAATTATCTTCTTCCCTCACGAATCCCTGGAAATTGCGGCTGCGACCATGGTCCGGATTTTTTCACCGCCCGGTTCTCTGACGTTCGGGGGCGGGTTGGCGCCGGACGGGTTTTATTTCCCCTGCTTAAATTGCATCCATTCAGCGCCACCGCAAATACCAGCATCAAAGTAATTCCTAAAATCTTCTGACTCTTCAATTCTGCCCATCCCTTTTATTTTTTTCTTTAGAATAATAGAATAACCGTGAATAACAGTCCAATCCAGGGAAATTGTTGGCAAAACCTAGCCCAATCCGCAAAAATCAAGTGTAAATGGTAAATGGAAAAGGGTAAAGAGAAAATAAGAAAGGTCGGAAATGTAACCTTTATTCAAGCCGGTATTGCAAAATCTAAAACACAAAAAAATAATACTGACAAAGAAGTCTCCAAGCAACGGCAATAACGTATGAACCTGCACCCGCCGCTCATGGATGGCGGTTGATATATGCTTTTACTTTCACTAATCACACAACATGTTTAAGCTTTTTGCCCTAAAAACCAACTCCGACATTTGAGGCAAGGACGCCGAAAAGCGCCGCCTCTATTCATGGAAGAATAACGGCGGTCGCCCCCGGAAGCCTTATATAATTGCCAGTTAAAATGCCAGGGATGGCGGCGACATTCACAAACCCTGGATGAATAAGAGGAAGACCGGAACCTAGGTTCCGGCGGCCTTTTGGGTCCTTTTGGGCCGCTCCAAAAGGACCTCAGCCGGTGAAATCCGTGGACCCTCAAAACCGTCATTCATTCATTAGCTCTAAAATACTATGAACTGGAAATATGTTAACTCCAGCATTAGGCCAACCCTCATTCTTCGGGGCTTCCCAAAAGGAAATGCGTACGTTAACGTACGAGTGATAAAGAAATACAATATATTGAAATTAGCGCACGAAATGGAGCTAAATAGTGTATTTCTTATTGATTTTAAATTATTTTTAGACAGCCTCGCACTTTCTCCGTCGAGGTAGAAACAAACTGCATTTTCTGTTGGTTTTTTGATTTTAGGACTTCGAAGTCAAAACTTTCGTTCCGCCATTCAGGGAGGAAGCAAGATGGAGGGTTGACCCAAATTCAACTCCTAACCGTCGACGTCAGAGCAATATCATCCAATAGCTTTTGTCAGTCAATCAAATTCCCAGTTAAATCTCCGGTTTCTCAAAACCATCATTCATTTAAAATTTTTACTCAATCAAAAGTTCTTAAAAAACTTTCATCCCCAGCTATTTTCTCTTTTTTCAAAATCCACCCTCATCGTCTTCCCCCCAGCTCACTCCCACAAAAATATTTTTCCATCTCCCCGCTCCTTGAACTTCAACTCCCCCATCGGTTTTCACAATATATACTTTTTAATGATATTGTCAAAATTGTAAAATCATGTATAATATTATTCGCTAGGATAATATCGTTATTAAGTATAAATGGTGCCAATCGGATATAAAAAATATCCCATTCTATATTCCCTATACTAAAAAAGCCCCACATAGCCCACATCGCCACATCCAAGAACGGGGATCAAGAAAAATTTAAAAAATGATAAGGAGTCCTATCAATGCCGTACCAATCAATTCAATCCCTGCCCATCCAACCAACCATCACCATCAATCCGCTGCTCGATTTCACCAGAAACACCGCCTACGTGGCCGTAAAAATCCCGGGTGAGTCCCACTTAACTCCCTGCGGCCCGCCAGTCATCCTAACCAGCAAGCGGGAAATGTTTTACTGGGATGAAGGATATCAAGGTCACCAGCCCAGTGGCCTTCGGTAACCCAGGATATTAAAAATAAAGCCCTGGAAAGCCGGACCATCATCATCCGCACCGAGTACGACCCCCGCTTTAAAAACATCAACCTGCCCGGAGCGGACAACCCCGAACCAAGCCAGATCCGGGACAGACTATATCATTGGTTTCTGGGGAACTGGCAATCCGTCAACGATTGTTACCAGACCTACCGCTACGAACTTCTGGCCTTTCTAAAACAACAGCTGGACGCCAAGTGTCCGGGGCAGGATTTCCCGCTCCTAACCAACAAATTTTTGACCGACACTTATAACAGCCAAAACAGGATGCATCTGAACTGGGTCTGAATTTTTCCCTTTTCTTTTGACCTTTTATCTTTTAAGATGTGGCGATGTGGGCTATGTGGGGCTAAAAAAGTATCGGAAACAAAATCCTGTAAATCGGGTTCCAAAAACTCCTTCTGATCTCTGAATTTCTCCCTCTGAGATAGAAAAAGCTTGTTCCGGGATAGAAAAAGCTCCTTCAGAGCTTCGAATTCCTCCCTTTGATATGGAAATTCCTTGTTATTTACTTCGAATTCCTCCCTTTAAGATAGAAAATTCCATCTTCAGGATAGAAAAAGCTCCTTCCGAGTTACGAATTCCTCCTTATGATATAGAAATTCCTTGCTTTTTGCTTCGAATTCCTCCCTAAAAGATACAAAAAGCTCCTTCTAATAAAGAAGAAGCTCCCTCCAGGATAGAATCATACGGAAGATACAAAGGAAACCAACATTATTATCATGCCAACTCGGTAATTAGAGTGTTTGCTCCCGACTGGTTTTGTTCTTTCCCCTCATGATAGCATTGACTTTTTCCGATCCGATCAGCATAACGATGATAAAGAATGCAAGGGAAAACGGTAAAATCAGCATCGTAGCCTGAGAGGCCATCAATCCAAGCAACGGCGGTAGAAAAGTACTGCCGGTATAGGCGACTGCCATTTGGTAGCCCATAATCGTTTGTGAATGTTCTTGTCCAAAACGGGTAGGCGTTTCATGCAGCATGCAGGGAAAAATGGGGGCACAGCCTAATCCGACCAAAATAAAACCCAAGAGTGAGCAGAAGGCGGGCAAAGGGAGCAAAAGGAACACTGCGCCGGCGAGGGCAATGATTTGTCCCGTCCGAATCAGGGTGACATTGGTGAGCTTCATGGTAACAAATCCGGTAATCAGTCTGCCGACGGTAATTCCCGCATAATACAGGGATACCCAACCTGCTGCTGTCGCTGCAGGCAATCCTTTGATATTGACCAGGAAACTACTGCCCCATAAGCCCAGTGTCGCTTCAGTGCCGCAATAAAATAAAAAAGCAATCAGAGCGGGTTTGACGCCGTTAAGCTGTAAAAGCTTTGGAGTTTGATTCGTTCCCGGGGACAAATCACTTTTTCTATCCGGAACTTCGTTGGAAGCCGCCTGACAATTTGCACCGGGGTTTTCGGTCCGGTTCCATAGGGGTAAAGTGAAAAAAAGCAATACCGTCAAGGCAAACTGGATGATGGAAATCGTAAGGTATCCGCTGCGCCAGGCGTTTTGACCGGCAATAAACCGCGCCATGATCATCGGTCCAATCGTAGCCCCTACTCCCCAGAAACAATGCAGCCAGCTCATATGATGCGCCTGGTAATGGGTAGCAACATAATTGTTTAAGGCGGCATCGACCGAGCCTGCTCCCAAACCAAGCGGAATCGCTAATAATATCAGCCAAAACAGGGAAGGCGCCAATGAGAAACCCAGCAAGGCACTGGCGGTCATTAAACAACTGATAAAAGTAACCTTGCCGGTACCTAGCCGCTTGATTACAGTACCACTGGCTAAACTGGAAAGGATGGTTCCACCGGCGATGGTCATGGAGACAATACCTGCAGCCGCCAAGGGCGCTTTAACATCAATTTGCATCACCGGCCAGGCCGCTCCCAGTAATGAATCGGGTAATCCTAAACTGATAAAGGCCAAATAAATGATTATTAAAAAAAAGGTTGCCATAACCTGTTGATCTCCTTTAGCTCTTCTTTGTTGGATCTGTTCATTCTCCATCTGTGCCGCTAAGTCCTTGAAATTCTGAAAATAGGGTTAACCTTTATCAGTTTGCTGTCTAAAATTTTTATAGCGGTTTAAAATCAGGGCCGTCAAACCCGCAACATAACACCATCTTATTTTTTAGATCAACATATTCCGCTTTCCAATAATGGGGATCGTTAATATTTCGAAATAAAACACCTTCCAATTCACGTTGGATCGGTGTTTTAAACGGCTTCTCCAAGAATATCATGATTGAACCGGGGTAAGGCCAGTCTCCTTCAGAGGTTTCAACTATTCTATTCCCGGCTTTTAATTCCAGCTGTAAAATTTCGTTCAAC
>JAEZKW010000058.1 GCA_023415375.1 Bacillota bacterium | reverse complement strand
TTTGCTGCAGCTTCGAGTCCTGGAGGCGCATCTTCAAACACCTGGCAATACTCCGGCGGCACCTTCATTAATTCGGCGCATTTCAGGAAAATTTCCGGATCCGGTTTTCCTTTTTTTACGTCATCTGTCGTAACAATGATTTCAAAATAACGTTCAACATCAGCCGCTTTAATATTGACGAGGGCGATATCCCTATATTCACCGGTACCTATAGCCATTGGTAATTTGCCGTAGTATGCCTTCACTACCCTTAATACCGGCTCTATCGGAACAATTTTCTTTGTTAAATATAGATATGCTTCATTTTTAGCTTTGCAAACAGAGGCAATATCAAGATGACATCCGAAGTTCCGGTTAAGATATTTGACTATATTTTCGGTGGACATTCCAGCTAATTGATAAAGTAAAGATTCCGGCATCTCAAATTTAAACCGGTCAGCTATTGCCTGCCATGCTTTGAGATGAGTGGGCATTGTATCACCTAGTGTTCCATCAAAATCAAATATTAATCCTTGCGCTTTTGGATCAACTTTTAAGGCCATCAGCTACTCCTCAAATTGGAATAATACAGGAGTATTATTCGCTTTTACTGAGGAATTAGCCTCTTTGTTTACTTAAATGTTAAAATCCCTAAATATTTTTTGGTATTTTTCACAAGGGTTTAATCAGTTTCCATATAAATCCTCTTTATTTAATTTCATATACAAAATATTGGAGGCGAAAATTGATGTTTATCTTATTGTTGAATTACGTAAAACCATTGGAGGAAGTCGATAAAGAACTAGAAAATCATATTCAATATTTGGAGAAGCATTATTCTTTAGGAAAATTTGTTTGTTCAGGAAGAAGAAATCCAAGAATAGGTGGAGTCATTCTTTGTAGGGCTAAAAGTGAAGAAGAAGTCAAAGAAATACTGAAAGAAGATCCATTTTATCTAAAGAAGATTGCCGAATATGAAATAGTAGAATTTACACCTACAAAATATGAAAAGGGTTTTGAAAGATTTATCAATGCCTAAGATTCTTAATTGGGCATTAACTAGGCTGTCTGTTGCAAAACGATTCAATGATTTCCCGTTCGTAATAGAATCAATTTGGGATTAATGTCGAGTTCGGTCATACAAAAATTCCCGAATAACTTCGACATCATTGAAACGGAGCCGCTTGGAACCTTTGATAAGAAATTCTTCATGGCCTTTTCCGGCTACGATTACAAAGTCACCCGGCCTTGCCAGTTCGATTGCTCTTTTAATAGCCGCTCCCCGATCCGGTTCAACGATGATTCGTTCCCGTTCAAAAGGGGGAAGGCCTTGGAGCACATCATTAAAGATTTGTTCAATATTTTCGTGATGAATGTTATCGCTGGTCAAAATAGGTATCTCAGAATTGCTGGCAGCGATTTTCCCCATTAAAGGCCGCTTTAACCGATCCTTTTCACCTTCGCATCCAAAAACAATAATCCGCCGCCCCCTGGTATTCTCCTTGGCCATTTTTAAAATATTCTCCAAGGCATCTGGATTATGGGCAAAATCAACCATGATCCGGAAAGGTTGTCCGCATACAATCTCTTGGTAACGTCCGGGTACGCCCGGAAAATCAGTTACCGCTTTTTCGATATCCTCAATTTGAACTCCTTCTTGGCGGCAAACCGTTGCAGCAGCCATGATGTTTAAAATATTAAAGCCCCCGGGAAGTCCCGTCACAACCCGGCATTCCTCTCCAAGAATATTCAAATCGATTGTACTTAAGAATCCTTGACGTTGGACAGCACGGACCCAAACAGAAGCATTTGAGGTAAATCCGTAATCAATAACAGGTACCCGGCTTACCTCAGTTATTTTGGAGAAACTGGAGTCTTCCTTGTTGGCGACCGCATAACGAAGCTTTTCTGAACTCACTTTTAATCCCTTGAAAAGAAGTAGCTTCGATTGTAAATAATTTTGATAAGTATGATGAAAATCGAAATGATCGTGGGTAACATTGGTAATGACTGCAACATCAAAGTCGATACCACTTACCCGCTCTTGAGCCAAAGCATGGGAAGATACTTCCATTACAACAGTCTTAACCCCATTTTGAACCATGGATGCCAAGATTCTTTGCAGATCTATCGAGTCGGGGGTTGTCCGTTCCGATAATTTTTTAACTCTTCCATTATCGGTCCAAACCGTACCAATGAGACCAACTTCCTGGTGATCAGCCCGCAAGATGTGCTCAATCAAGTGGGTGACCGTGGTTTTACCATTGGTCCCGGTGACTCCAATTATTCGGAGATGGCGGGCCGGCCAGCCATAGAAATGAGCAGCAATCAGGCCCTGAGTTTTACGAATATTGGTGACTTGAATAACAGGAATGGAAATTTCCCCGGGGTTGTCCTGTTCAATAATGACCGCACATGCGCCTTGACTGATGGCTTCTTCTAAAAAGAAGAAACCATTGGTTTTTAAGCCTGGGATCGCTATGAACAAATCTCCCGGTTTGATTTTTCTGGAGTCGTTGGCAAGTCCACAAACTTCAACTTCCCCAGTCCCATCGGGTATATTGATCAATTCTGCGAATTCAGATAGTTTCATTTCTTACACTCCGTCAATAATGTAACTCCGTTTATAGAAAAAATCCCTCAAATTGGGTTGACTTAGACAAAACTCCATGATATATTCTTCGTATACGTATAGTTTGTATACGAAATAGTTTAGACAAAGGATTGATTGGATGGAAAGTATAAGTCCGCCTTTGTTTTGCCTTTTGATTAAGAATACTTGGCAAAAACTTTCAAGATACTATAATCAACAACTGACAAGTTATGATCTTAGTGTGCCTAAAGCACTTTTACTTTTGGAAATTTCACCGGAGGGCGGCGAAAATCCCAAAACACTGGCAGCAAAACTTGATCTTGAAAGTTCGAGTATGACGGGTCTATTGGATCGTTTGGAGAAAAAAGGATTTATTGAAAGACGCCCCGATCCAAATGATCGCCGCAGTATCTTAATCTTTCTTACCCCTAGCGGAATTACGGCGCGGCAAAATATCAAAGCATTGGTGGAACAGCTGGATCGGAAAGTGCAGGAAGCTCTCCCTGCCGAAGATGTAAAGGCCTTTCGCCGGATTATTTCGGTTATCGGCAAACAAATTTCTTAAATTCAAAAAAGCAGGTGATTGATTTTGAGTCGAAGAGTCGTTATTACTGGTATTGGATTGGTCACCCCCATCGGACTTACTACTTCGGAAAATTGGGATTCATTAATGGCTGGCCGTTCAGGAGTATCTTTGATTACCCGTTTCGATACCTCCAAATTTAGCACCAAAATCGCAGCCGAAGTAAAAGATTTTGATCCTCTGCAATACATCGAGAAAAAAGAACTCAAAAAAATGGATCGTTTTATTCAATATGCCATAGGCGCTGCTGAACAAGCACTGGCAGATTCCGGGCTGAAAATTACCGCGGACAACGCGGAAAATATCGGAGTCATTGTTGGTTCCGGTTTGGGCGGTATCGAGACGATCATTCACTACCATGATGTTTGTACCGAAAAGGGTCCCGACCGGGTTTCCCCCTTCTTTGTACCCGCCTTGGCTCTTAACTTGGCAGCCGGTCAGATTTCAATCCGTACCGGGGCGAAAGGCCCCAATTATTCGGCAGTTTCGGCATGTTCAACCGGAACTCATGCGATTGGTGATGCTTACCATATCATTAAACGGGGTGAGGCTGACGCGATTATAGCCGGGGGTACCGAAGCGACGGTTGTCCCTGTGGCGATTGCCGGATTTGCCAACATGACCGCCCTGTCTTCCCGCAATGATGAGCCTGAAAAGGCCAGCCGTCCATTTGACGCCGAGCGGGATGGTTTTGTCATGGGTGAAGGATCGGGTATTCTCATCCTGGAGGAATTGGAGCACGCCCAAAAGCGTGGAGCCAGGATCTATGCTGAAGTGATTGGATTCGGGATGAACAGCGATGCGTATCACATTACATCCCCGGCCCCGGATGGTTCAGGAGCGGCTCAATGTATGAGGTTAGCACTTAAGTCAGCCGGCATTCAGGGGGATGAAGTCGATTATATTAACGCTCACGGTACTTCGACTCCAGTGAATGACGCTATGGAAACCAAGGCCATTAAATTAACCTTTGGCGATCATGCCCGAAAAATTTTAGTGAACTCTACCAAATCAATGACCGGACATTTATTGGGAGCAGCTGGAGCCATAGAGACGGCATATACCGCCCTTGCCTTGTTCCATCAAGTTTCGCCGCCTACGATTAACCAAGAGCATCCCGATCCCGAGTGCGATTTGGATTATGTAGCCAATAAAGCCCGGAAGGCAGATTTGAATGTAGGGATGTCCAATTC
>JAEZKW010000013.1 GCA_023415375.1 Bacillota bacterium | reverse complement strand
GGTTCTGTATACACAATACGAAATACTCCGTAACTTATTGTTAACTCAATTTTGTAATGTTTGTGTCAGATATTGATTGACTTTTTGAAGATAATGTTATATTTTATAAATAACCTAACACATAACTTACAAAAACTCTATTTGAAAGGCAGGTATGTCAGATGCGCAAGATTGCAATTTATGGTAAAGGTGGTATCGGAAAATCAACGACCACCCAGAACACAGTGGCAGGTTTGGCCGAGGCAGGAAAAAAGGTAATGGTGGTCGGTTGTGATCCGAAAGCTGATTCTACCCGTTTATTACTGGGAGGGCTCGCCCAGAAGTCAGTGCTCGATACTTTAAGAGAAGAGGGCGAGGACATCGATTTGGATTACATCATGCGTACCGGCTACGGCAGTACGCTATGTGTGGAATCCGGTGGCCCTGAACCCGGCGTTGGTTGCGCAGGCCGTGGAATTATTACTTCCATCAACATGTTGGAACAGCTCGGAGCTTATGATGATGATAAACACCTTGATTATGCTTTTTACGATGTTTTAGGGGACGTTGTTTGCGGTGGTTTCGCAATGCCGATTCGCGAAGGAAAAGCCAAAGAAATTTATATCGTCGTTTCTGGTGAAATGATGGCTATGTATGCGGCAAATAACATTTGCAAAGGTATTATGAAGTTTGCCGAAGCCGGCGGAGTTCGTTTAGGCGGTCTTATTTGCAACAGCCGCAAGGTTGATAATGAAGAAGCAATGATTCAAGCATTGGCCAAAAAGATCGGCACTCAAATGATTTATTTTGTACCCCGCGACAACATGGTCCAAAAGGCCGAGATTAACCGGAAGACGGTAATTGATTTCGATCCGACCCACCCGCAAGCACAGCACTATCGTAATTTAGCCAAACGGATCGACGAAAACGACATGTTCGTGATCCCCAAACCTTTGGAAATTGATGAATTAGAGAAATTGTTGATTGAATACGGTATTGCGGACTAAAAACGAAGAAAAAGATAAGGGGGAAAATCTTATGCTCATGATCAAAGCTATTGTTCGTCCTGAAAAATGTGATAATGTACTCGCTGCTTTAATGGAGGCCGGGTTTCCGGCTGTTACCAAAGTAGCGGTTTTTGGACGTGGTAAGCAACGGGGCTTAAAAGTCGGTGAAGTTCACTATGATGAATTGCCAAAGGAATTGTTGATTATGGTGATACCCGATAACGATAAAGATTTTGTAATTAATACAATTTTGGAAAATGCCCGTACCGGAGAGAAAGGTTCCTTTGGAGATGGCAAAATTTTTGTTTTACCAGTTTCAGAAGTTTACACGGTAAGTTCCGGAAAAAAGGAAGCCTAATTCTTATATCAAACCAACAAACGGCTTGATATAAGAATTTAATGAAAATTCGGTAAGCCTAAAACGGGCGCAGGCGAATTTTCATCCCGATAGTGTTTAATTCATTCGGAAAGGTGGCAGCCCCATGCAAGAAGTAATGGCAATGATTCGTATCAATATGATGAATAAAACCAAAAAAGCCTTAGTTGATGCCGGGATTTCCTCTTTTACCGCCACCGGAAACGTGGTAGGAAGAGGCAAAGGGCAAGTCGATTTTAAGGTTTTGGAAGGGGCCGGGCAAGGTTACGATGAGGCTATTTCCCAACTTGGTAAAGGCCCCCGTTTAATTCCCAAACGGTTGTTAATGGTCGTGGTACCTGACAAACTCGTTTCAACTGTGGTTCAAACTATCATTGAAACCAATCAGACCGGTCAACCCGGAGATGGCAAAATATTTGTGAATCCGGTTTTGGATGCCATCAGAGTTCGTACCGGCGAGTCGGGCGATCAAGTACTCGACGAATGATAGTCTTGGCTACGGCTTTCAGACTGTTGCAACTATAGCTAAACAATATTAATTCCGGAGGTGGACTGGATGTTAAATAAAAAGCCCGATACTGGGGAAGTAAGAGATGAAATTTTAAAGTCTTATCCGGCCAAAGTGGCCCGGAAACGGCAAAAACATATGGTCATCAATGACCCGAACCCGGAGATCATGCCCGAAGTAGAATCCAATGTAAGGACCATACCGGGAATTATCACTCAACGCGGTTGTACTTATGCCGGATGCAAAGGCGTGGTGCTCGGACCAACCCGGGATATCTTAAATCTTACCCATGGCCCAATCGGATGCGGTTTTTACAGCTGGCTTACCCGTCGCAATCAAACCCGTCCCGAAAGTGACCAGGATGCCAATTTTATGACCTATTGTTTTTCAACCGATATGCAGGAAGAAAATATCGTTTTTGGTGGGGAAAAGAAACTAAAACAAGCCATCCGTGAAGCGTATGAAATTTTTAAACCCAAAGCCATCGGTATCTTTTCCACTTGCCCGGTCGGGCTGATCGGTGACGATGTCCATGCAGTTGCCCGGGAAATGAAAGAAGAATTGGGAATCAATATTTTTGGATTCAGTTGTGAGGGTTACAAGGGAGTCAGCCAATCCGCCGGCCATCATATCGCCAACAATCAATTATTCAAACATATCATCGGCCAGGATGAAACACCTCACGCAGAAAAATTTAAAATTAATGTAATGGGTGAGTATAACATCGGCGGCGATGCTTTTGTGATAGAAGACTTAATCGCTAAGGCCGGAATGAAATTAATTGCCACATTCAGTGGAAATTCTACTTACGATCAATTTGCCAACTCCCATACCGCTGACTTAAATGTGGTCATGTGCCATCGCTCCATCAATTATGTGGCTGAGATGATGGAATCCAAATATGGTATCCCTTGGATTAAAGGTAATTTTATCGGAGCTGAGAGCACAGCTAAATCTCTTCGGAAGATTGCCGCTTACTTTGATGATCCCGAGCTGACTAAAAAAGTAGAAGAGGTCATCGCCGAGGAAATGGCGGAAGTGGAAAAAGTCCAAAAAGATGTCCGTTCCCGCTGCGAAGGAAAAACCGCGATGCTTTTTGTTGGCGGGTCCCGGGCCCATCATTATCAAGATTTATTCAAGGATATCGGGATGAAGACTATAGCAGCCGGCTATGAGTTTGCTCACAGAGACGATTATGAGGGACGTCGGGTGATGCCTACCATTAAAATCGATGCGGATAGTCGTAACATCGAACAATTGAATGTAGAGCCCGATCCAGAGCTATACCGGCCCCGAAAAAACGAAGAAGAAATCAAAGCATTAGAGGAAAAAGGTTTCCGGTTTAAAGATTATGACGGAATGATGGAAGAAATGGAAGAAAAATCACTGGTTATTGACGATATCAGTCACTATGAAACGGAACGCTTGCTGGAAATTTACAAACCTTCGGTATTTTGCGCTGGTATTAAGGAAAAATACGTGATTCAAAAGTGGGGTATTCCTTGTAAACAGCTTCATAACTATGATTACAGCGGACCCTACGCAGGATTTAAGGGTGCCATCAATTTCTATAAGGAAATTGACCGTATGGTCAACACAAAAATATGGCAATTGATTGAAGCGCCATGGCAAAAGGAGCCGGAGTTAGTTGCGGCATTTAATGTAAATGAATAAGGAAGATTGTTAACTAAAATAAAAGGTTAGTTTGGCTAAAGGAGAGTGCAAAATGCTATTACGCCATACACCCAAAGAAATTAAAGAACGTGAAGCTTTAATGGTAAATCCCGCCAAAACTTGTCAGCCGATTGGCGCCATGTATGCAGCTTTGGGTATTCATAATTGTTTGCCGCAAAGTCACGGTTCCCAGGGTTGTTGCGCTTATCACCGAAGCACCTTGACCCGTCATTATAAAGAACCAGTCATGGCCGGTACCAGTTCGTTTACTGAAGGTTCATCAGTTTTCGGAGGTCAAGCTAATTTGCTTGAAGCCATTAGTAATATTTTCAGTATCTATAAGCCCGACATCATTGCTGTTCATACCACCTGTTTATCCGAGACTATCGGTGATGATATTCCTCAGATTGTAGCCAAAGCAAAAGAAGAGGGTAAAGTCCCGGCAGGTAAATATGTAATCCATGCCAATACCCCAAGTTATGTAGGTTCCCATGTAACAGGCTTTGCCAATATGACCCGGGCGATGGTTGACTATTTCTCGGAAAAAACTGGAGCCGCTAAAAATCAAATCAACATCATTCCAGGCTGGGTTGAACCTTCGGATATGCGTGAAATTAAACGTTTAGCCAGAGAACTGGGAATTAAAATCGTCCTTTTTCCGGATACTTCCGATGTGCTCGATACTCCTCAAACCGGTAAGTATCGTATGTTTCCCAAGGGCGGTGTCACCATTGCCGAGCTGAAAAGCACTGGGGACAGCAAAACCACAGTAGCCCTTGGAGCGCTTGCTTCAGGACCGGCTGCAGAGGCGTTGGATTCCAAATGCAAGGTTAAATGCCATATTCTCGATTTACCAATTGGACTTCAGGCAACCGACCAATTCATCAATACCTTACGGACTGTAGCAGGTGTTAATGTACCGGATTCCATTACTGAAGAACGTGGCCGGATGGTGGACATTGTCACCGACATGCAACAATACTTTTACCATAAAAAAGTGGCTTTGGTCGGCGACCCTGATCAGCTCATTTCATTGACTCAGTTTTTAGTCGAGTTGGACATGAAACCGGTTCATATCGTTACCGGTACTCCTGGTAAAGCTTTTGAAGAAAGAATTCGGGGAATTCTCAAAGATACAGTTCCCAATGTAAATGTACGTGCCGCTGGAGATATGTTCTTATTGCATCAATGGATTAAGAACGAGCCGGTCGACTTAATTATCGGGAACACTTATTGCAAATATATCGCCAAGGATGAAGATATTCCCTTTGTTCGCTTTGGTTTCCCGATTGAGGATCGGATAGGTCACAGTGTTTTCCCGAGTGTGGGCTATCAGGGCGGAATGAGACTTTTGGAAAAAATTCTCGATGCCTTTATGGATCGTCAAGATCGCGATGCAACGGATACAACAATCGAGTTACAAATGTAATTATTTTATTTTCAATAAGGAGTGAGTCTAATGGCTGTACTGGAACAACGGCAGAAACAAATATTTAAAAAAGGGTCTTCTGACCCTTTCGAAATGGAGTGCAGTAAACCAAGTTTAGCTGGTTCCGTCAGCCAGCGGGCTTGTGTATTTTGCGGTTCCCGGGTGGTTTTGTACCCAATCGCCGATGCGGTTCATCTGGTCCACGGCCCCATCGGCTGTGCCGCATATACCTGGGATATTAGGGGAGCACTATCGTCTGGCCCGGAATTACATCGCTTAAGTTTTTCAACTGACTTACAAGAACTGGATGTCATTTCCGGTGGTGAAAAAAAACTATATGCGGCTCTAGTGGAATTAATTGACCGCTACCATCCGAAAGCCGCTTTTGTTTATTCGACTTGCATTATTGGAATTATTGGTGATGATGTAACAGCTGTTTGCAAGAAAGTTAGTCTTGAAAAGGGTATACCGGTATTGGCTGTGGATTCGGAAGGGTTTAAAGGGACCAAAAAAGATGGCTACCGGGCCGCCTGTGGTGCTTTATTTAAATTGACCGGAGAAAAAACTCCTGAAAATATTTCTAAATTCAGCATCAACATTATGGGCGAATTCAACGTTGCCGGAGAAAGTTGGCTTATCCGTTCTTACTATGAAAAAATGGGAGTTCAGGTCGTATCCTGTTTAACCGGGGATGCCAGAATTGAAGAGATCCAACGTTCCCATGGAGCAGCTTTGAATGTTGTGCAGTGTTCCGGTTCCATGGTTTATTTAGCTAAAATGTTTGAAGAACATTATGGAACGCCTTACTTACGGGTTGCTTATTTCGGGATTGAGGATGTGTCGGAAGCTTTATATAGTGTAGCCCGTTTCTTTAAAGATCCCGAACTGATGAAAAGAACTCAAAAATTGGTCCGTGAAGAGATTGAAGCCATTTACCCTAAACTTCAAGAGTACAAAGAAAAATTAACCGGTAAAAAAGCTGCCATTTATGTTGGCGGAGCTTTTAAGGCTTTTGCATTGGTCAGGGCATTACGGCTCGTTGGCATGAAAGTTGTGATGGTCGGCTCGCAAACCGGTAATAAAGATGATTATAAACAATTGCAAAGTATGTGCGATGAGGGAACTATTATCGTCGATGATACCAATCCTTTGGAATTATCTGAATTTCTACAAGACAAAGAGGTTGACTTATTGATCGGCGGAGTTAAAGAACGTCCGCTGGCCTATAAAATGGGTATCGGCTTCTGTGATCACAACCATGAACGAAAAATACCATTGGCTGGATTTAGTGGAATGTTGAATTTCGCGGAGGAAATTTATTCATCCGTCCAAAGTCCGGTTTGGAAATTAGTACCCAGGCGTCGGAGCTTGAAAGAAAACGAAAGTGTCCAGGCGGGTGCGTAGAGC
>JAEZKW010000390.1 GCA_023415375.1 Bacillota bacterium | reverse complement strand
GGGAGCCAAAGGATGGGAAGTCTATTATAGTGAGCGCGGTCAAAAGACCGGGTTGAAAACTTTTGAAACCGAGGCTGAGGCCTGTGATTATTTCTATCAGTCTTTACTTGAAGTGTTAAAGGATATGAACTTATTGTAAGGACATTTAGAAAGGCGCGGAGGGCTTAAAATGAGTTCCGGTACAAGCATTACGTGGATTGAATGTGATGGCGGACCCCATCTGGTCCTTGAAAAAAGGCTCGCTGGTAAATGGCAGGGTCCCGATTGCCCGCTACATTACGATCAGGCATGTGAGATTGAGGATTATATAGGAGTAATACCCGTTGAAGACGGATATGGAATTGTAATATCCGATGATGTACCAAGAAGCGCCTGGATCCCGGGAATGGACGGTCAAGGGGGCTATCTGGTTGTTTGGAATTATGGCGCAGAAGGCATCGATGATCAGGTAATTATCGGGAAGATCACTGCAATCCCGGATGAACTGTTTAACCCGACAAATTTCACGATTTCTTTCCGTGATGATACCGTCTATCTTTTTCCCGCTTGCGACTATGGGCCGGATTGGGTATACGGATATTGTGAGATTGACATCAAACCGGGGACATACACGATGGATACTGTGGAGAGGTATGATTTTGAAGATTGCAGCTTCAGGGTCCACCGGCTGAGAAAAATATAGAACATTATGTAAGGCAACTGTTGAAACAAATTATTGGAAAAGTTTTAAATTGATCGAGGTTTATAGATTCTGCTAATTCTTTGTTTAGGAGGCAGCTATTTATGAATGATGTTGATGATAGCTACATAAGGAAAGGTTATGTCTTTGCGAAAAGAGCGATTGAAAATAACGATCTGGATAAATTACAAGAAGAGCTTGAGAAATGTCCGGAAGCAATAAATTATTGGAGAGAAATTGATGGAACATTGCTACATATTGCAGCTCGGGAAGGAACTCCGGAATTCATTGAATATCTGGTCAAGATGGGTATCGATTTCGACCGGGTAGTCGATGAAAAGTCTCCTCTATCGATAGCGGTGATGAATGATAGGATTGAAAATGTTCGAAAACTAATCGAGTTGGAAGCAAAATTGGATGCGACTACATCTTATAATAATCCATTATTTTATGCGATCCAATCGGGGAATCTTGAAATTGCCAAAATGTTAATCGAGGCAGGCATTGATTTAAGTCCAGTGTACAAAACAAAAGATAATCCCTGGTGGGATACGCTGTCCTATGCAAAACATTATCAAAGAACCGGGATTGCATCGATGATTGAAAAAAAACTTAAAGAACAAGACGTAGAGATTTTACAACCTGAGGATAAGAAAGAAAACGTATTTGAAAAGACCCAGAAATCACTTGAATGTAAATATGGCAAGTATCTGAAAAAGGTTGCCAATCTGGAATATGAAGCAATCCAAGAAATGATCCGGAAAGATTTTGCAAAATACCTTGAAGCGGATCTTAAAAACGCTTTTCTTAAATTTGTGGAAAGCGAAAAAGACAATAACCCATATCAGTTTTCACTTTGTATGAATCCCAATACCTATGAGATGTATTGGTGGTCCAATGGAAATACGGAAAAAATATATGAAACACTGAAAGGCAAAATAACGAATTACGAAACTGAAAAATACTATCGTTTTTGCCCGGAAGAAGGGTCTGAGTTTGACAATGAAAGCTTCGAGGCAGCCAACGCATTACATGAGTGGCTGTATGAACTGAAAACAGCTGCCGATGATGGCGAGATTGAAGATGAATCTTTGGAAGAAATGTGCCTGACCTTAATCGAAGATCTGAAAGAGGTGTTGATTGAGGAAAGTTATCAGGTAATGTTGCAACTGAAAAAAGAAGGCTCTTTTACGAAGAACTGTAGTATTCCTTTACGACTTAATTTCTACGTGAGGGAAAAGGAAATGGACGGCATGGAAGAAAAGATAGCGGCATTAAACGCTTGATGTGAAAGAATGAGGTGCTTCAAATGAATACCGAAAAAATGGAAGAGCTTTATAACGATCTGGCCCGTATCTTGGATAACATGATACCGGAAGACTGGAGCGAAATTTACTTATATGCCCAGTTATCAGAGTCCATGTATACGATGTACTTTTTTTACTATACCAAGAACAAAGAAAAGTTGGTATACAGTTTTGATATCCCCAAGAATTACGAGATTGATGAAGATGAGTTTGATGATTTACGCGACGAAATGAAAGAATCATTTAAAAGTCTACGAGATGACTTTATCAAAAACAATCAAGAGCCGTGGACAAACCTTACGCTAACCATAAAGGAGACCAACAAACTTCATATCGACTACGGTTATAATGATGTATCAACCATCGATCCATTTGAACAACAAGTTATATGGAGGTATGAGATTTTAGGGGTTAACTTATCCAGTCAAAGCAATTTGGCAAAAAAGATTCTGGAAAAATATTTAAAAAGTAAGGAATGAAATGGAATCTGTAAGAATGGTAGGAAATGTCGGCTATTTTTTAGTATGCTCTAAAAGTAAATTGAACAAGGAGGATTATCAATATGAGATCACCCGTTCATCATCTTACAATCATAAGATATTATCGTGACAATAGACCTCATGATTATAAAGTAATACTCAATCCCAACTGGAAAGATGTAGAAGATTCTATCCGAAAAATGGATAATTACTGTTTTCCCTGGATTCAATTAAACCTAACAGAAGATGATGAAGATGAGAACATATTTAATGTTGTCGGCGGAAATGGCAGATTCGCCCTTTTTCATTTATTTGGGGACTGGCAATATGAAAACCCCAACGGCGGTGATGTTGAAGTTAGACTATGGGAAAGTGACCAGGGTTATTTTTGTCAAGAGAAGAATGTACTGACAGATATTGAGAAAGTATTAAGAATAGCAAAAATGTTTTATGAAACGGGTTCTTACGATAATCTTGACAACGTGGATTAATTGTAGATTAGAGAAGATTTATGTGACCGTTGTAGTGGAAATTATAAAGAATATTGTATCAAACAATTGTATAGTATATGGTCATCTATTAGCCCTTGGGTTGCAAAACTTTTTTAAAGATGATGTAATAGAGCCGTGCCGTAAGACAATGAGAAGGTAGGTGTAATTGATATTGACCCAAACATTGATTGATGAAACGATTGATAAATTAATGATTGAAGGTTTAAGCCCTACGTTAGTCCGGCTAGGGTTTAAATCCTATAAGCGAAAATTTCAGAAAACCGTTGGGAAATTTAAGCTTGAGCTAAATGTCCAATTGCGGAAAATTACAGGTCAAAACGCGGGCTACGTCTCAGTTTACCCGGGCATTATCTATGACGAACTAAATAATTTAGTGGCAGAGCTGGTGGGAGTGAAACCCAGAAAAGGATGGTCAATTGCCGGCGGTAATATCGGAAATCTACAACCCGAAGGTGAATTCATTGAGTGGCCGGTAACTGATACAACAGATGTTATAGCTTTGGGCGAACTTATTTGCGGTTACATTCATGATTATGGAGTGCCGTTTTGGGAAGACTTCTCATCAATTTCCGGACTTGTTGCGGGGTATGAAAGAGAGGATCCCCGGGTGACCCTGATCGGTAATTATTGTTATAAGTTGCAAATGGCTGCCGCATATTGCATTTTGGGAAACAAAGAGAAAGCAAAAAGGGTGTTGGAAAAATGGGATCAAGGCAGACCGCAACAAAAAGTGCTGGAATTGGCGATTCAAAAGATTTCAATGATGGACTAAAGACGGGAGGGCTGAGGTAAGATGGTTTTTGAATCGGAAAACGGCCGGAGGATTGTGAGCCCGAAAAAACAGCAAGTATTAGAGGCGATAGCCAAACTTAACGGAGTCGGAAATTCCTATGCATCATTAGAGGATGATCAAGGCGATTATATTCAAGTTGGCGGCGGCCCGCTGGAATTTACCGTAGAAGTCAGGAAGACAGTTCAAGATGGAACATTTACCCATTGGAAAGCGGGCTTATTGAACGCAAAGAACGACGGGGAGAAAAGGATTATTATTTCAGGTTCGGTGGTTCGTGTCGCCTCCTCTCAAGTCATCGATATCAATACTGTAAAACGTTTGTTTGAGGCTTTTATTGACGGGGATAAATTGCCTGATATTGTGCGTTGGCATGATATGACGGAAATGTTTTTATAACTCAGGGTTCGAAAAACCTGCGATTCCAGAAGCATGCTGTTAAAAATAGACATTGCACCGGTGTGTTAGCGTCCGCACGAAGGTTTGTTGCTCAATACATATAAAAGGAGCTCGCCAAATGGAACTGAATGTAAGTAAGCGCGAGTATGCAAAATTAAAGCGATGCATAAAAGAATGGATTATTTCTTTAAATCAAGTAGATAAATTATCGAAAGACATTAAGGCTCTCAATTTTGGCTTGTATGAGCCATATGGGATTGAACTCATTGGGGCAAAAGTATATGACCCGGATGATAGCGATTGGGCGTGTGAAGAAGATTTTGTTCCTACTCAGAGGGATTGCCCAAATTTTGAAGTGGTAGAAGATATAAAATGGGAAGATTTTCTAAATGTCATTATTCAAATACTACAAGAACTAACTGTGGAATTAAAAGATTTGGAAATTTTGAATGTTGAACATATTACTACCGGGTTTTGTGATGGAGATTTGATTGTTATTCAATAAGCTTTAGATACAAATTATAAATGATTATTAATGAAATACCAAGATAGCCTGGAGTGAGTAAACACTTAGCATGAATGAGAGCCGTGGATAAACCTTAGGTTCATATCAGTTTGATGGGTGAGACGCAAAGAGTACTGCCGTGTTGCCGCTTTGATGGGAGGAAGTATGATGGTCTATAAAGTAACCGATGACTCTGGCTTTTTAGGAATTATTAATCCTGATCTGTATAAGTCGTTTGTGGATGAAAACTGGGAATTTGACCAGCTTTTTGCGCATTTTAAAATGGAAATAAAGAAGAAGAATCTCCTTTTGTGGGGAACAGGTGGAGAAGGAATCTGGAAAGTTGAAGTTAGGAACGAAATTTCAAAAGAAAAAGGAATACGCGAATTTGAAGGCTTTATAAAAGTAACGCAGGAAATGCTCTGGCTAACCAATTACGAAAGTCTTACAATGGCCGCTCAGTTTTCTGATGTGAAATTGCCGGAAAAGCATCAGCAGGATTTAATCATTATAATGAAAAACGGCTTATATCAGTGCCGAATCGTACAATTATTTAATCCGGAAGATATGAGTAAAAAAGGAATAGCTTATGACTTTTTAGTTGAATTTGCACAGGTTTTAACCGGAGAAAACAAGTGGGAGCAAATTCCTTGGTATGAAAATCTTTAGAAATGCTTTTGGGGGGAGTATTTATGGGCATCATTTATAAAAATTCAATTACA
>JAEZKW010000373.1 GCA_023415375.1 Bacillota bacterium | reverse complement strand
GGCAAAAGATTTTGCTATTATTATACCAAACCATTGCGGGGTCGTACATGATATACCTTATTTTATTAATTCGGTAATTTCCTTTAAGCTTGGCAAGGCTGGGATGGCGCCTTTTTGGGTCGTTGTTAACCCCCCCACGGCATTTGCGAAAGTAATTATTTTAATAAATTCATCCAAATCCAACTTTTGAATTTCCAGTAGGTTGAATTGGCTGAACCAATATAAAACCCCGCCTAAAAAAGCATCTCCAGCGCCAGTGGTATCAATCGTATCGACATGAAATGCCGGTATTTTGCCACTTCCACCCTGATAAGAGTAATAGCATCCTTCAGAACCCAAAGTAACAAGAACTACACTGATCCCCATCTTATACAGGAGAGCGGAACCTCTAGCCAAATCAGTCGTTCCAGTAAGTAACTCCAACTCATTCTCGGAAATTTTTAAAATATCCGTATATTCCAGACCGCTTTTCATCATCTCTACAGCTTGTTCCTTACAAGGCCATAATAGAGGTCGATAATTTGGATCGTAAGAGACCAGCTTACCTTGAGCCTTTGCAAATTTAACGGCTGCAAGCGTGGCGCTCCGGGCAGGCTCGCTTGTTAAAGAAATCGAGCCGAAATGAAATATTTTTGCTTGCCCAATGACTTCAAAATCTAAATCTTCGGGCCTCAGCATCATATCGGCGCCGGGATTCCGGTAAAAACTAAAGGAGCGATCACCATCGGAGGTTAGATGGACAAAGGCCAGGGTCGTATGATATTCCTTTGATTGTCTTAAGCCTCGGATATCGATTCCAATATCTTGAAGGACGTCTTTTAGAAAAACTCCAAACTGATCATGACCGACCATTCCGATAAACGCACATTTTTTGTTCAATTTAGCCATAGAGGCGAGTACATTAGCCGGTGCACCCCCGGGATTTTGCTCAAATAACTGATTTCCGGAAGTCGATAGACCGGATGGCGTAAAATCAATTAATAATTCTCCCATAGCCACCACATCGAACATCAAAATCAACCCCCATGTTTAGTTTTTAGAAATTTATAATTTGTTCAAAGAAGGACGGACCACAGAACCTTTATAACAATTTACAAGAATCATGCTTTACCATATCAATAAATATTTTTAATAATTGGGGATCAAATTGTGTTCCTGAGAAAGACCTAAGTTCTTCAATGGCTTCTTTGGGAGCCATTGCCTTTCGGTAAGGCCTGTCGCTTATCATTGCATCATAAGCATCCACTATAGCGATAATGCGGCTTTCAATGGGGATTTCTTCCCCTTGGATTCCTAGAGGATATCCTTTACCATTCCACCATTCATGGTGTTTCAAAATTAAATCAGCGATGTGGCTGATGTCGTTGGCTGAACGAGCGATACGATAGCCGATCTCACAGTGGGATTGTATTAGGGAACGTTCGCTTTCAGTCAGAGTTCCTTCTTTAAATAGAATATTATCCGGAATTCCCACTTTACCGATATCATGAAATTTACTAAGTAAGCAAATATCTGAAATTTGGCTTTCCGATAAATGAATGGTTCTGGCGAATCTGACGCCCAATTTTCCGACTCGTTCGACGTGACCTTCGATTATGAAATCCCGGGCATCTAATGCTTTTATTAGGGCTTGCAATATGGCATTTCGGGCGCTTTGACCATGATGGAGTTTTTGGCGATACATGATGTTATCTGCTTCCTGAAAAGTCTCATTGACGTTCCGACCGTGATCGCGCAAACAAGAACCAATGGAAAGGCTTAAAGTCGCACAGGGATTTTCGATGTTATGCCGGGCCAAAGCATCACAAATTTTCTTACAAGTCGCCTCCAATTCCGTCTGGGTCCCATCGGGCAATAAGATTACAAACTCGTCACCGCCAATACGGGCGATAAGATCTTTTTCCGGACACGATTTCTTAATGATGGCTGCGGCTTGATTGAGTAATTCATCGCCTTTTACATGCCCAAGGGTGTCATTAATCAACTTAAGTCCGTCAATATCACAAACGATAATACCTACAGGTTGATTACCGAGTCCCAAGCGGATCATTTCTTGTTCAAAATAGTTCCGGTTAAATAATTGGGTTAAACAATCATATTTCAATTGGTCTTCAATTTTTCGGCGTTCAGTGATATCGATGAAACTTTCGATTAGTAGTTTTTCGCCCTGAAGGACAATTGGAATAACTGTTTTAATCACCGGGATTCTTTGGCCGTTTGATTTAATTAAAATCCGTTCCGTGTTATCTACACTCTGCCCCAAATCAGTGATTGGACATTTCCCGTTTTCTGCCGGACATACGGATTGATGGCATAAAGTTCCTATTATCTGTTCCTTGGATTGACCAATGATTTTTACTGCCGCATCATTAACATATACAATATGGTGCGTCTCGGCACTCACCATCAATACCCCGAAACCAATGGAGTCTAACAATTGCCGATAGCCACTATTTTTCTGGGAAGTATCATCGATTTGAACCTTTTTACTGTGGGGAAAGTGAATAGGGTTTCTCATAAAATAGCCCCCTCAAAATGGGTATAATGTAAAATTCATCATAATATTGAAAATTCCTGCATATTGCAAGGACTGCAATTTATTTACAAACAAAAAAGCATAATCTTACCATCAGGTGAAATTATGCCTCATATTTTTTCTAATTAAATGCGGGGAATATTGAAAAATTGTCCCGAAAGCTCAAAAAAGCCTATCGACTAAGGCTTATAGGCTGGAATTTTGAGTAGTTCAGGTATGGTTGTAAAAATATAACCCGAAGCTCTTAAGGTTTCAATGATAAAAGGAAGGGACCCGGTGGTGCCGGTACCGGATTCGATAGTCCCACTGCAGGAATTATGCATGAGCACAATGGATCCGGGGGTAACATTGGCGTTTACTCTCCCGGCAATCCCGGGAGCTGTAAGTCCCATCCAGTCGTAACTGTCAACATTCCACATGATTATCTTGTAACCCATGGAAATAATAACCTGAGCGCTTACATCGCTTAAAAAACCGAATGGAGGACGGAATAAGGCAGTTTTTAATCCAACAATTCGGTAAATTTCATCAGCCGTCCTTTGAACTTGGTCCCGAACTTGATCGGGAGGCAATTTGCTAAGGTCAACATGGTCATAAGTATGGTTTCCGATAATATGACCCTCCCTGGCAATTCGTTTCAGCATATCCGGGTTTTGGTGGACGCAGTTGCCCAGGCAAAAGAAAGTTGCTTTTACATTATATCCGGAGAATATATCCAATATGACCGGAGCGAAAAGAGAGTCGGGTGCATCATCAAACGTTAATGCAACATACTTGAAACTGGGTCCTTGAGTAAAAATATTACTGGGGAATTTGGTTATTACATTAGGGTCGATCTGATAAGGCTGTTCCAAACCGACGACTGGTTGATCGTAAGCCGAGGATGGATATAGAAAATGGTCACGATTTAAATAAGCCATGTTTTTCACCTAGTTTACTATAAGTACTATATAATATGGTGAAAATAGCTTAAGGTTCCTCATCCATCTCAAAACTCCAATAGAACTTTCCGTTACCGTTGATAAACATTTCCCAGCCAAGAACGGGAGCTAACCGCTAAAACATCAGCAACACTTTTATATTGGTGATATTTACTACCACGGGCGATTAGGGTTTCATTCACTACATCACTACGAAATACTTGCTTTAACTTGGAAATTACCGTATTGTAATCAAAGAAACGGCAGGAAAAAAGGTCCAGATAGGCCCGGTTGGACTTTTCAAAGTAATGTAAACTGATATGACTCTCGGCAATCATTGTTAATACGGAAGTAACTCTTTCATCCCCAAGATAATTCCTGACAATATAGGGGCGGATAATTGGAGTCATGCCAATTTGAAAAGGCATTGTATCAAAAACTTCAAAGAGCTCATCCATAGTCCGCGGCCCTTGATAGTTTTGAAAATCTAAAAAGAGATGGGGCCCGAAATCTAATGACTCATTGATTTCGATTTTCGATGGGTAACTCTCTTTCCGTTCACGTTCAAAAGAATAAGAAGTAACTTTCTCAGCCGGAAAAGCCCCTTTAATTAGGCCTGTTAACTTTTCGGCTTCAAAAGGATCCGGATAGAATAAGTCCACAAAGTAAGCTTCGCGGAAAGAAAAGGTATGCAACGTGAAATGACCGCCTGCCAAAAAGACAAAAGCGCTAATTCCACAATCTTCAGGAATCACACCGTTGTAATACGGCAGGATAAACGGAGGCATCACAGTCTTAAGTCCCAACTTCACCGGTAGCTCCTCCAAAACTTCATGAACCAGCATCAGATCATCCAAACGGGAACGGTATCCTTTAAATGCATCCATCACAAAATGATTCATTATTCTCAGCAGCCTCACTTTACAAATTCATCGTTTCGATAGAAAACACTATATATTATAATATAAAATTTGAAATGTGCCAGAGTTTTTTATTGAGGTTTAATAATGAAATCTCACCCTAATGAATGATTTATTTGAAATGCTTAATGAAGTGGTAATTAAAACCAAAAAGGCCAGGTTATTCAGCATGACCTGGTCTTGGATGATGGCAGCCTAGCACTGTGTTATAGTCTGGGTTTTGCTAATGAATGATTTACGCGATGAAGATGGATATCTGTTTAGAAGAATAGGAGCTGGCTTTTTTGAAGATGGCGAAAACAATCTTCAACATCCGGACTCCTATATTCCAAATTCCAGACAGTGCATTTCTATCATATGCAGGATTCAAGAGCCTCACGACTCCTATGAATTGGAATTAATTTATTAGAGTCCGCCAAAGATTAGTCACCTTTTGCCTGTTCACAAATTTAAAACAAAAAAATATACTACCATTGTGAAAATGATTATGATGGGGGGGATTTATATTGGCATGCCTTGAGGAAGTCCAACATGATATCTTAATTATTATTGCGGCAGGGCTTTTTATTCTTTTTGCGAGCGGTTTAGCTCTTCCATTGCGTCCTTCCCCGAGTCCAATTCTATTACCACCATAAACTAGGAAAAAATCAAGCTCCCGCATAGATATAAAGTTCTGCTTGAAAAATGATTGGAAAAATGTTGATGGAAAGCTTAATAATGCGCGCACCATGGGGGAGAGATTGCCTTGTTTTCTGCCGAAGATATTGAAAAAGCGAAGAAAATTATTGCGGAATTAAGCCAATTCAACCTGGGACAAGGTAATAATGCAGGCAAAAAAGATCAACAATCTGGGAACCATCGAAAAGTACATACTAAGATGAATAATACGGGAAGTACTGATAACAGCTTTATTAAGGAAGGTATCAGTATACTTCCCTCAGAGCTTTTGGTGATTGCCGGAATCATCTGTGATGTCTTACAGGTTAACTCTGTACTTGTAAACCGGAATCAAGAAGTACAAATTGTATTGATTGGTACTCTTAAAGCCAGTACTCAATTGGATAAAGTGATGAGGCAATTGGGCCACATGCCGTTTGATCAAGTGATGAAGTGTATTATCGATAATTGTGACAATTGTTAAATTAGCCTTCTGGCTCCAACCAGCCGTTTCTTCCAAGTCGCATCCATTGGACTGACATGCACTGTGGTGCGTTGCAGGACATGAATGAAATGCTCCGCATCCACCATAACAGCCCCATGAGAGATATAACGTCCCATTCGGAAATAAACAAAATCCAATGGCCTTAAATCATCAACCGGGGTTGCCTGTCCAATTTGCAATATTCCCCGCAAGTACCGCTCGGGATCTTCCCTCGCCCAATTTACAGAATACTTTTCTCCATCATTTTGAGGGATATCGACTCCACAATCCTTGTAAAAATAATAGGCCAATCCTAAACAATCCAGTCCTGTTAAATCTCTTCCTCCATGTCTGTAAGGAATACCGGAGTATTTTTTAATCAGGGCTTTAATCTGCTGTTGATCCATTCTTTTGACTCCATTCAAAATTGTGTTTGTAGAGAACTAGCTGTTGTATGGTATGTTGTTTTTCCAGGTCTGGTGTTGTGATTAATGAATAAAGTCATCCCGTCTTAGACAGCAGAAAAATTGAGATTTTATCAATTATCCCGGTATCGCTTTTATTACATTTGGTGATATGCATCGGGAATGAGGTCAATTGTGATATGGATAACAACTGCCTGCGGCTTTGAGCTGAAAGCAGTTTTGTTCAATGACTTTTTGTAATCATTGAAGGTTTTGATTCGGGGGACTTGAGTGCCAATATAGGGTAAATGCCTATTTCGTTATTTCGTTTCAAATCATGCTTTTTTTCCAGAAACAACGAATCAAGCTCTGAGTATAATATTTTAACGATAGTGATAGGAGGTGATACATTTGCCATTAATGATTCAAAAAATCTCTCCTGTTCTTTTAAACTCTGAGTTTACTGAAAATCCGGAAAAACCTTGCAGACTAATCGTTGAAATGGCAAGTACTCATAGCGACCGAGTCGCTTCATATGTAGAAGCCAGCGAAGGCAAAGTACACCGGGAAATGAAACTATTTCCTGTGGTTGTTGTAGAGGTGCCCTACTCTGCCCTTGAGGCAATGACTTTTTCTCCTCATATCCGTAAAATATGGCATGATGTAAAAGTACAGACTTTGTTGGATGTGGCGGTCCCGATTGCCGGGGGTACCAAAGCCCAGGGTTTAGGATTTACAGGTAAAGATATAACCGTTGCAGTAATTGATACTGGAATCTATCAGCATCCTGATTTGATGTACCCAGAAAGTCGAATCGTGGCCTGGCATGATTTAGTCAATGATCGTGCTTATCCTTATGATGATAACGGACATGGAACTCATGTATCAGGGATTATTGCAGGAAATGGCTTAGCTTCTCGTCGTAAATATGTAGGAATGGCGCCGGAAGTTAAATTAGTAGGTGTAAAAGCTCTAAACAAAGACGGAGAAGGGAATACATCCGATGTAATATCGGCACTGGAATGGTGTATCAATAATCAAAAGACCTATGATATTAGGGCTATCAACTTGTCACTAGGCTCCAAAGCTCAGGATTCGGCTCGTGAAGATCCGCTTTGCCGGGCCGTTACAACGGCTTGGAACAGTGGATTGGTGGTATGTGTGGCAGCAGGTAATGATGGACCCAAGGTAAGAACAATTAATACTCCTGGAATTGCCCCTAGTGTTATTACTGTTGGTAATTTAGATGATAAAGGGACTGAAGATTTAGCCGATGATACGATTAGTGATTCATCCAGCCGGGGACCGACCATTGATTACGAGCTAAAACCTGATTTATTGGCCCCAGGTACCAATATTACTTCATTACGGACCGGAGGAGGCTATCGTTCCCTTACGGGTACTTCAATGGCGACACCGATGGTTACAGGATCCGTGGCTCAATTATTACAAAAATCGCCGAATCTGAGACCCGATCAAGTTAAAGCGATTCTAAAGCGAAATGCCCGGACAATGGGCTTGCAATCTTCGTTCCAAGGTTCGGGGGCTTTATCGATTGCTTCGTTGTTTGAAGAGCAAAAGAAAGACGAGAGAAAACAAAAATCATTTTTTGAAATGCTCTTTGGAAGCTTCAAACCCAAAGCGGGTACTACAATCTCCAATGAAAAGCCGGAACAGGCAGGGAACCCATCCCCTACATTGTTTGGGGTAAAAAGTACAGCAACCGACACAGTTGAAGAAGGAACAAAAAGTCCTGATTTTAATCCGCTTTCTCTGGCCTTATTGGCACTCATTCCTTTGG
>JAEZKW010000051.1 GCA_023415375.1 Bacillota bacterium | reverse complement strand
AATAATGATAAAATCCCGCTTTTTTCTCCGCTTGGGATTCATATACTAATCTAAAGACTTATCTAATCTCAATCCAATTTCTACCTTCCCAAAAGTCGAAAGGAGATAGTCCCATGTTTAACATGTTTAACATGGATAGCATGTTTAGTTTGCTTAATCTATTCAATGATGAATGGTTTAAGAAAATGGCGGTCCAGCAAGAAGAATGGTTGAATTTTTCTCAAAATAAACCATCCCTTAAAAAATTATTGGATTTGGCAAACAACCTATCCAAATCCTCATCCCGAGAAACAGCGATGCCTTTCAATTTGAAAAACCTAGGGTTCGGAGATTGGGAAAAGTGGTTTGGCAGCTCATCTTTTCCATCAGTCCAATCATTTGCTCCGAAAATCGGGAGATCACTTTTGAATTCCTTATTTTTAGGACTCCTTCCGGGCTTGGTCTTGAGATTTTCGGGATTTTTCCTTTAAATGGCCTATAATGGGATCCCCAAAGAAATAAACCAATTCAATAACTTATTATATTCACAATAATATCAGGAGAGCGAATACTGGGTAACTTAACCGGTTATCCAACTATCCTTCTCCTTTTCTAATATCTACTTCCTCCAGTTATCCATTATGCCAATTGCGCCTAAATTCCGTCCTTTTTTGGTCACCCCGGTAATAGAGCCCATAATCACTCTATCTTTAACCATTAAGTTACCCCCGAATACAACTCTTCCAATAGCTTAGTACTGCTATTATTCCCCTAATATTCTTTAATTTTATCCCTCTTTTTCTTCCCATTCTTATCTTAGAGCTGAAAAATATTGGGTACTTTTTACAAAGGGCATGGTTTAATGATCTATACCTTTGATAACACGTTCATCAGGTCGATAATGGTTAAAAGCGTTTTAGCCGCAATAGACGGCATTCCTTGTCTTTCCATAAGTAAAACCGGCCATTCCGGGTAAAATAAATGCATTGTTTATAGGCGGGCTTATCATGTTAACTATGGAATTTACCGGGAAATAAAAGGACGGCAATCCCAATGAACCAAAAATTATCAAACAAAATCAGATTTTTGATTTTCATATTCATATTAGTACTTGCACTTTATTTTTTACTCACCTATTTGCCGGTATTATTTTCGCCACCTCAACCGCAACCGGTCCGACCCCATCCGGTTCAATACCCCTATTATCAAATTATCGACCAAGCCACTGGAAAAACACTGACCTATGTATCCTCTGCACCCGTAACGATAGGGGATGAATACGTAACGGAGGAAAATCGGCGTTATATAATAATAAGAGTTAAGGGAAATAAGGCATACGCCAAATATGCCGGTAAGACAACTTAGCCAAAATAAAGACAAAACACGGGCATGAATTTTCCCCGTGTTTTTCCTATTTCGCATGTTCCTCGTTATTTCTATAAAATCGGATCCCCAAAGTTTCAATATACTGCGAGCAATTATATTAAAAATCTTCGGCCACTGGATGGCTTCATAAACAATATAAGCGATGATTGCTCCTCCGAAAACATCCAAAGGATAATGGGTTCCCGCAAATAACCGCCAATACTCCAAACTGTACATCTTAACTTGCAAAAAAGTTTAGGTAAAGTCGTTATAGATTCATATTTGCGAAACCCGCACACCCAAACAATAAAAGACGCGATCTCTAAAAAGCTTGGCGATACCGTTAAATTGAACCAGACTTGGATAGAAAACCCTCGGCTTTAGCTAAAGACTTTAGTTTAAATTTTTAGCCGAAGGTTTTCTCAGTTTCTTTAGATGGATTCCAGCCAATAAAGAAACTTACTTACTTTTCGCAGGTACAACTGGTGATTATGTTACATAATGGAATTCCTATTCTTCTTAAGAATAGGAATTCTGCTTCGGAGATTCTCATAATAGTTATAACTTCAATTACTTCATTCTCTACTACGGCAAAAAACAGTCCATCAATTTGAAAGACACAATGTATTCTGATTCTAGATGTTACAAGATCACACATATTTATCTTCTCCTCCTTTCATAAGGTGATAATATATGTTATTAGAAATAATATAAGTTAGTGTTAATCAAAAATAATTATTGATTAAGCTTTTAAACTGAGATGAAAAAGAAGGAATTTTATATTATGTTGCACTTGGTTGTTTCTTATTTCGAACGATCCTTTCCATCGGTTCCACTATTTCGCCTCACATCACCAAAGCCAAGTAAACGGAGTAGCCGGCCGGGATAAGTTCGGAAATCAAGGACTTTATTTTTAAAGGAGTCCACTACAGCTTGATCCCGGGAATTAACACTTGTTTCCAAAAGGCGGTGGTCGACGGTAGTCGTGGTGATTATGTTACATAATGGAATTCCTATTTTTCTTAAGAATAAAAATTCTGCTTCGGAGATTATTGTAATGGTTATAACTTCAATTATTTCATTCTCTACTACGGCAAAAAAAAGGCCATCAATTTGAAAGACACAATGTATTCTGATTCTTGATGTTACAAGATCGCACATATTTATCTTCTCCTCCTTTCATAAGAGGATAATATATGTTATTAGAAATAATATAAATTTGTGTTAATCAAAAATAATTATTGATAAAGCTTTTAAACTGAGATGAACGAGAAATAAATGTTCCTAGGGGTAGTCGATGTGTATGCTTCAGTGGATGCTTAAGGTGATTTGTGGGTTAATGCTCGATCATAATACCCATTACCATCACAAAAAAACGAAAAAGAGACTGTTCTTTTTTGACAGTCTCTTAACATTGTTATTTCTGAAATAGAGTTTCAATATTCTGCAGGCAATTATATCAAAAATCTTCGGCTACTTTTGGATGGCTTTATAAACGTATCGTGGAATATTATTTTAAACCGGTTTATTTATCAGTCCGATAAGATTGTATCTCTTTAGAAATATTCGAAAAAAATCAAGATTGTCCGCAACCGGATGCAACAATTATGGATTATACCGATATTGAAGCCTTAAACGCATACCTTTACCTTTGATATTCTTTTCTCCTCAATCTCTTCGACTTTAAAGACGATGCCCTTATATTCAACCACTGGTTTTTCTTCTTCTTCCGGTATTCGTCCCAATTGACCAATGATGAAACCGCTTAAAATCTCATAGTCATCAATGGGTAATTCAACCTTTAAAAGCTCTTGAACTTCGTCTAGACTAACAGTTCCTTCCATTAAAAAAGTATTCTCATCAATTTTTTGGATTTGTTTTTCATCTTCATCATACTCGTCAAAAATATTACCGACTATCTCCTCCAGTAAATCTTCAATCGTAACAATACCGGCAGTTCCGCCATATTCATCAATTACGATAGCCATATGCGTCTTGCTTCGCTGTAATTCTTTAAACAACTCATCGGTTTTTTTCGAATCCGGTATATAAAAAGGTTTGCGAATGATGTCCTTCAGACAAAAGGCAGCCCCCGGACTTTTCCTTATAAGATTTAATAAATCCTTGACATGGAGAATGCCTACAATGTTATCGATAGTTTCTTCGTAAACAGGCAATCTGGTAAACTGCTCATTATTTGCTGTCTCTAAAACCTCACTCAGTTTGGAGTCAAGGCAAAGCCCGACAATATCCTTACGGTGAGTCATAATCTCAGAAACCATTTTATTGTTAAATTCAAAAATATTATCGATCATTTCCCGTTCGGATTCTTCAATGACACCCTTTTCCTCTCCCAAATCAACCATCATCCGGATTTCCTCTTCGGTTACTTTTTCCTCATTGAAATGCGGATTTCCACCGAATAGTCTAATTACAAAGTTTGTAGAGAGTGTTAAGAAGCGTACGAACGGGCTTGCCGCTATTAAAAGCAAACTGAGCGGTTTAATGATAAACCTCGCTATTGGCTCTGGCTTTTGCATAGCTAACCTTTTCGGAACCAGCTCACCAAAAACCAGGGTAAAATATGATAAAAGAATTGTGATAATGATAACCGATATCAACTTCATTACCGATTCATCCATATGTAGACCGGTAGCAATAACAGTCCTGGCAAGTCTGTCAGCAAAGCTTTCAGCTGCAAATGCACTGGCTAAAAGGCCTGATAGAGTCACACCCACCTGGATAGTAGCAAGGAATTTACTGGGTTCACTAATGAGTCGATACAGCAGCTTGGCTTTTTTATCCCCTTCCTCGGCCAGGTTTTTTATTTTTTTATCGTTCAGCGAAATAATGGCAATCTCCGCTGAAGCAAAAAAGGCATTCATTCCGACCAGTACTCCTAAAAATAAGATTTGCAGAATAAGGCGAATGTCCGATTCCATAAAACCATCTCCTCCTCAAACAAAAAAGCCAGATACTGGTTAACACCGCTGGCTTTTGTTTTATTATCAAATTATGAAAAATAAATTTTATCAAATTAAATAATCATCCATAAAAAATATTGCTACCCCTCTCATGTTAATATATAATACTTAAAATATATTGTCAATTAAATTACCTTCCTTGGATTTGGGTTTTCCTTTTCAATTTAAATAAGGTATTTCATGATTTACGTATTTTTACGAGCAGTATTCGTTTGTCTCCTATTTTCTCTACTTTAAATAAAAGCCCTTCATATTCAATAACTGGTTTCTCTGTAGCAGAAGGTATCCTGCCGAGTTGACTGATTAAAAAACCATTTAAAGTGTCGTATTCATCCATAGGAAGTTGAACGCCCGTTAATTCCCTTACTTTATCCAAATGGGTAGTTCCCTTAACAATAAATGTATCCGTATCAATCGTATCAATTTCATTTTCTTCTTCATCATACTCGTCACTTAAATTGCCGACAATTTCTTCCAGGATATCTTCAACTGTTACTATCCCTGCAGTCCCACCGTATTCATCTATGACAACCGCAATATGCTCCTTTTCTTTCTGAAATCTTTTCAGCATGTCATTGATGGCAATATTTTCAGGGACTGTAATGATTTTGCGAATGATGCCGTCGATATTTTTTACATTTTGAATTTTGCTTTCATACAAATCTCGTATGTGTATAAAACCAATTACATTGTCCTTGTCATCTCCACACACCGGATATCTAGTATATTTCTCCTCCATGGCCGTTTTTAAAATACTTTCGAAAGAATCCTCCTTAAAAACACATACCATATCCATACGGGATATCATGACATCCTTTACATTTTTTTCTGTAAAACCAAAAATGTTGTCTACATAGGTATACTCCGTCTTGTCTATCAAGCCGTGTTTGTAGCTTTCCTCAACCAATATCTTAATTTCTTCATTCGTATGGGCAGCTTCATGTTCTTCAACCATGGAATAACCCATCAACTTTAATATTAAATTGGTAGTATGATTAAACAACCACATAATAGGATAAGTAGCTCTATAGAAAAAGACCAAAGGCGTTGCAGTGGCTGTGGAAAACCTCTCTGAATTTAAAATTGCCAGTGATTTAGGTACGAGTTCTCCCAGCACGATATGAAACCCTGTTATTACAAAAAAACCTATAAAAAATGAAACGGAATGGATAGTACTTTCGGATAGTCTAAAATAATGTAAAAGAGGGCTGATCATTTTCGATACAGCAGGTTCGCCAATCCAACCAAGAGCCAGGGATGCCAGCGTTATTCCCAGTTGGCAGGCGGATAAGTAGGAGTTTAGATCATTGACAACCTTGTGGGTATACTTTGCAGCAACGCTACCGCCGGAAGCCAACAATTCTATCCGTGATTTCCTTACCTTTACCATTGCAAATTCAGCAACAACAAAAAAAGCGTTCATCAGTACAAAAAATAATATCAATAAAATGTTTAGAAATATTATCATTTACAAATTAAATCCTCCATATAATAAAAATCCGGTTCAATAAAAAAGGCATAACAAACCCAACTAGATGGATTCTTTATGCCCTTTTTATAGTAACCGACTTTTTCATTACTTTTTGTTTTCAATAACCACCATAGCGCCTTATTCCTTCGTATGTCCCCGGGATTATCGTCCATTCCCTTTCACCCCATAAATTTATATTTGATACTAATTTACTATATTTTCTTTTCAACTGTCAAGCAATTATACTTTTATTACAAAACCGTTTCCTGCATCAAGTATCGACTATATATGTTGCAATGAATTTTAGATGCAACATTTCTTAGAGATAATTAAATGGATTTTGAGTTCGGCCATTTTTGATGACTTCAAAATGAAGGTGGGGACCGGTACTGTTACCGGTCGATCCAACTGCTCCAATTTTATCTCCTGTTCCAACCCTTTGTCCAATCCGGACATAAATCTTGGATAAGTGGGCGTATCTGCTTTGTAAACCATTCCCATGGTTAATCAAGATACAATTGCCATAACCTCCATTCCAACCTGTTTTAACAACCCTGCCGCCACTATAAGCATACACTCTGTTACCATAATTCGCCGCTATATCCAAGCCATCATGAAAACGGCTCCGTCCCGTAATGGGATGAATCCGGAAACCGTAACGACTGGATATTCTTTTGCCGCTGACTACTCCATAATTTATGATGCCGCCCCTAAATGCCGTCGTTCTGGTTCCTATTTGAACGATTGCGTTTACCGGCTCTTTCACTGTTTTGTTATCTTTTACTTTCAAGTGTCTTTGATAACCATTGAACAGGGTAATGTTATATCGAACTTCCTTTTGGCCTTCGCTACCTTCTTTAATGATTTTTTTCTGGTTTTTGTAGAGGTTATTAACTTTCTGATATTCTATCTTAAAAGGAATTGATTCCGCAACCGTATTTTCCAATTCAATCACGACATCCAACACCGGATTGAAAGGCTTAACGACCAGTTTGTCCCCGGGAAATATTTTTTCCGGATCGATATCAGGATTCAAAATTTCCAATTCACTTACTGTTACATTGTTCGCTTGGGCCAGATTCCAAAAATTATCCCCTTGCTTTACTTCTACCTCCACTGCTTCTTGTTCAACGGCATAAATCTTTTCTTTGGCAGCTTTTAAAGTGTCAATTTCTTCCGGCCTAACGACTGCTTCAACAATTTCAACTTTTTGTGAAAAAGCAATCCTTTTAATCCGCGCATTTTTATCAATATTCGCAAGGTAATGTTTTTGGTACTCACCCAACATCCTTTCTAAGGAATCTTTTTGAGAAACGGTAAACCACTTTCGGCCGTTTACCACAAATTGATAAGCCTTCTCTTTCTTTAATGCATCAGCAATGATTTTCATGCAAGGCAAAGCTGCTAAAACCAAAATCACTGTTATTACCAGCCATTTAACCCTCTTTTTCGCCAATGATGTCACACACCTTTTACTGTACATAGCTATTCTAACGAAAAAAAGTAAAGGTTATCTCTAAATTTAGGGATAAGGCTGACCGAAAAGGCCTGTAAAATATTTGGGATTTTTGAAATTATCTGGGTAGTTAATGAGGAGGACGGAACATATCGTCTGGTTTGAAGATACCCTGTCAGTCCCAATTAAATATGAGAGAGCGTAGAGCTTTAACCTTGGTGAGGTCGGTTTTTGGAGTAGCCGCAACCGCCTATACGGTTTTCAACAAAACTGGGAGATTTTTAGTGAAATCTTTGAAATTACTATGAAATAAAATCAAACATTTTACGGTCAAGTTTTTGGCTAGATTCGAGGAAATATTCATTAATCACTTTGATGGCCAATCTTTCCGCCATTCTCATCCCGGTGTTGCCATTGGTCATGATAATGACTCCGGTTTTGGCATCCTTATCGGTAATCATCATGTTACAATAATAGTAAAGACTTCCCCAATGCCAAAAGAAATCCCCAGCGGGAGACTTTAGAAGCCCAAGCCCCAAGCCCCAGTAGATATCGTTTTGCCATTTAACCGTTGGTTTTAACATCCAGGCGACAGTTTTGGGTTTGAGCAGCGTCGGATGGCAGATTTCCATATTAAATTTGGCCATGTCGGTCGGCGTTGTGAGTAGACTATACGCGGCATTGACATCCATTCTCGTAATCGGAAAGGCTTTCCCTGCTTCATGTCCATTTGCCATCAATGGCAACATTTCCTTTTTAAAAACGAAAGAACTTGATTTCATCGCTAAAGGTTTAATGATTTCCCGATCCATAAATTTCGCAAAAGGTAACCCCGTTACATCTTCAATAACTTGTTGTAGATAACGAAAGCCAGCCCCTGAGTATGAAAAAAGGCCGCCAGGAGTAAAATACACCTTGCGATCTTTACCGTCGGAGTCATTAGACATTCCCGAGGTATGATTGAGTACCATCCGGAGGGTGATTTGGTCGGCATACTTTTGCTCGGGTAAATACGGGTGTTTAAGATATTGATTAAGAGGCTTGTCCAGAGAGAGCTTTCCTCTCTCCATCAGTATCATTGCAGCATAAGCCGTTAAGGTCTTACTGAATGAAGCTGCCTCAAAAATGGTATCTTCATCCACCGGCTCACCGGTGGTAGCATTTTTAACTCCAAACCCTTTACTATACACTATTTCCTGATCCTTAAAGATCACCATCGAAAGGCCAGGAACCAGATGTTTCTTCATTTTGGCGGTTATGAATGATTCTAAAGCAGTATAGGCCTCATTATCATTATTATTAATATTATTATTATTATTATTATCATCATCCGTTAAAACAACCAGTGTCGGCGTTAGACAGATCAAGCTTATTAGGATTAAACTGATGAGAATTAACTTTAAAGGACTTTTAAGAATGATTCGTTTTTTTAAATTAGCCATTATATTCTGCTCATCCATCGCCACGTAGACTTGTAATAAATTACAATATTATAATATTAAAGAGTTCTTACATGTTCCCTTTCAAATTATCATGAAAATATTGTTAAATTTTCTGGGAGAGGAGTTATCGATCACAACGGGGGCGTTAAAAAATGGCGAATTAGGGCAGGTCATAATGGCGGAAATTGCCGGCTAAGATTGGTCTTGGCAGTTTCCTTTTTTCACTCGTTAATCCGTTCAGGCGACAGGCCGGTAATTTCAGCGATTCATTCTTTGAACATTCCTTTAAGCAATCTTGGAAAAAATACCTTTAGGAGCTGGTTTGCTTATAAGACCTAGCCGGTATGCAGACAACTTTTGGCGCTTCGATATAATGTTATATTTAACAACTGAATAAAAATTACTGCTAAATGATATATTGTTAATAAATGATGGAGAGATTTATTTTCAGACTGTCAATTCTCCGTAATATCGACTTTTTAAAAAACACCTAAATTTTTAATTGGAGTCCATGAGATGGTTGGAATTGGCGTCCGCAATCTGAAAACCGCTTTAGCTGTAGTTGTTTGCATGGGAATTTCAAAGCTTCTAAAACTGGAATATCCTTTTTTTGTGGCAATAGCCGCAATTATTTCTATGGAGAATTCTCTGGCCAACTCGTTTAAGGCTGGGAGGAACAGAATGGCGGGAACAATCATTGGGGCTGGATTTGGCCTTATTTGCGCCTTGATTGAACCAGGAAATACCATTCTATGCGGTATCGGAATCATTGGCGTTATCTATTGTTGTAATTTGTTAAAGTGGCGTAAACCGGTCGCCTTTGCCGGTGTTGTCTTCATGGCTGTGATGCTTACCGTAAAAGGGAAAAATCCGTTTTTCTACAGTATGAACCGGATTATAGACACCTTTATCGGTATTGTAGTTGCTGTGATCATTAATTATTTAGTATTCCCCCCAAACTATGTCCCAAAAATCTACCACGCAATTCCAGATTTGGCTTTCAAAACCGAACAAATTATCAAAGATTTGCTGATGATGAAAAAACCCAACATTTCCGCGTTTGAACATGATTTAACCAAAGTTAACGAACTGGTAAAACTAACATCTGAAGACAGCCGGATTCAGTTCATCAAAAAGAAGACCCCAGGGACCATTAATATTCATAAAAAGATAGCCGGTTTTATCGAAATTCTTCTACATATGCGGATTATCGACAAAATGGACCTAAGTCCAATCATTCATCATTCAGACAGCCAGCAAATTGATGACATATGGAATTAGACCCCTCTCCAATCAGCGTCTCCTCCGGAGTCCGAAAATATTATCATTTTTAACTATCACATTCAAAAAATCCTTAATCTTTACCGGGAAATTCACGTATTTCCTATCCCCCCTAAAACCTGTTGCCCATAAAACATTAAATAACAGAAAACCGTAAAATAAGAATAAATTGAGGGCACAAAGAGAAAATTAATTTTATAAAAATTAATTTCATTTAACCTATAAGAAGAACTGATCACCAATTTTAAAAGGAGGATTACAATGACAAAAGTCAGATGTACTGTTGATAGTTGTCAATTTTGGGGGAAAGATCAATTCTGCACCGCTGATCAAATTTGGGTGCGCAATGATATCTGCGGAGATGCCGATGAGGTCGAGAGCCATTTTATTAATGCTACCGAAGTTGAGTTTGGAAAGGATTTTACCGAATCCGAAAAAGTTGGTCCAAAAGTGAGTTTACAATCCGAAACAGCCAAAACTTCTCCTCAAACCTGCTGCGACACTATGAAGCCGAAACAATAAATTTTTAGTGAGCAAATAAATAAAGTGGCTGACAAAAAGGTATTTTAAAATCAATACGATATAAAAATATCAGATATACAATATATAACAAATAGATAAAACAAAACATTATATATTGTATATCTTTATCGAACGCGCCGCGCGCTCATTTACTTTTGGGGCAGCCCCTTTTTACAATAAATGAGCTTCATTATTCTCATCTAAAAAACAATAATGTAACCATCCCAAAAAGCGGAATTAAGATACAAATTGAATATATCATATAACCAAAAAAGTGTGGTACTTTAATGCCTTGTTCTTCCGCAATCGATTTAACCATGAAGTTCGGACCGTTTCCAATGTAGGTGTTGGCCCCCATAAACACTGAGCCGGCGCTTATTGCCATTAATAAATCCTGCCTGACAGCGATTCCTTGTACAACTGGTAAACCAGCATGACCAATTGTTTTGGTGACACCGGCAGCCAATGAGGCAAATGCAACATAAGTAGGTGTATTATCCAAAAAGGAGCTTAACCCTCCGGAAAACCAAAAGAATTGCCACGGTTTGACGATCCCTAAAGAAGCACCTTTCGCATCTAAAAGTATCAATAACGGAACCATGGTAATAAAAATACCAGCAAATAAAATGGCAACTTCAATAATGGGCCCGTATGTAAAATTATTCTCAGCCCGTAATTCCTTTTTCGTAAATACCAGCGACAGGCCAATCATCAGAATCATGACCAATTCACGGTAAGGAGCCGGTACTTGAAAAAAGACGGCTGCAATAACGCCAATGAGGAAAAGTAAATTGATTTTACCGGATATCACGATAGGTGTTTTGCTTTGAATATTCTGTTTAAGATCGATCTTGGTTTCTTTTTTATAAGCAATTGAGTCCCAAATATAAAAAACAATCAATAAACTGGCGACAGCAAATAGCCAAATCGGAAACAACCGAAAAGTCCAACTAAACGGTACTCCCCGTAAATAACCCATAAAAAGCGGGGGATCCCCGAGTGGAGTCAAACTCCCACCAATATTGGAAACTATAAATATAAAGAAAACCGGAATATGTATGATATGTTTTCTTTCGCGGATTGTCGATAGTAAAGGGCGAATTAATAACATACTGGCGCCGGTGGTGCCGATCAAGTTGGCGATAATAGCTCCCACCAGTAAAAAGACAGTATTTACAACCGGAGTGGCTTTTAAATCTCCTTTTACCAGGATACCTCCGGATATAATAAACAGGGAAGCAAGAAGTACGATAAATGAAATATAATCTTCCATCGTATTCCCAAGGGAGTGGGGAGATTTCACGAACATAAATATCAATACCGGTATGCTAACCACAGCAGCGACTATGGCTTTATTGCGGTTTTTCTCCCAAAAATGGGGCAATGCCAGCGGCATAATAGCAATCAATAATAAAATAACGGCAAAAGGGGCACAAAGAACTATAGGAACATTTAGTGCTGGATTCATAAAAATTCCACCTTGTTGTGTTAATTTTTGTCCAAACTTACCCAGTTGATATTAAATGGCTTTCCTACGTTTTCTTGCCTTTAATATGGAATCAAAACTATTGATATCACCTGGTGTCCTGAATGCAGAAAGCGGAACATAAACAAATTGCTTTTTCGATAAAAAGAGTAAATAGTAGCTGGAATTCTTGACAACTCTTGCTATATCATTGATTTGAATCTTCGAAGTAGGACCATCTTTCAAAACGATATCAATATCTTTGCTGTTAATTTCGAAGGTTCTTTCTTCAAAAAACAAGCGATTCGTTTTGGAATTGGAATGCATCCAGCATCGAAAAATGATATAAGCAAGGAGCAAAACCGGTAAAGCGGCTATCAATAAAAGCGTTAATGAAGGCCCTTTAGTAGCTTGGTACACAGCAACCACAATCATGAAGACGAACGCCCATAAACTGCGCTTCAAGGAATTTAGGGCTAAGATTTTAATATAGATAGATTTTGGGAAAGGAAACTCCTTGGTCTTAATCATGCTTTCCTCCTATAGAAAACCACGATAGCCTTTTTTTATGATTATTTTGAGTTTATTTATCGATTTATATTTAGACGAAAAGGCGGGGAAAGCCCCGCCTTTTTTTTACTTCAATTTACAAGTAAAGGCTACTCTTAGAACTTAGCCGCACTTTCTTGTTTCTTGCCAAAACCGCCGAGTTTGGAATAAACAATAGCACCCACTACAATAACGGTGAGTACAATAGCGGTAATCACTGTTCCAGTGGATAATACTCCTTTATTATGAATCTCGTTGACAATCAAAACCGGAGCTGCAAGCAGTGAAACCATGTTGATAACTTTAATCATCGGGTTCAATGCAGGACCAGCGGTATCTTTTAAAGGATCACCGATAGTATCACCGACAACGGCTGCTTTATGAGCCTCAGAACCTTTACCGCCATATAAACCATCTTCAATGGTTTTCTTAGCATTATCCCAAGCGCCACCGGAAGTTGACATAAACACTGCAAGCAACTGTCCGGAGAGAATTACACCTGCTAAGAACCCGCCGAGAGCTTCAACACCAAGCAGCATACCAATGATGATTGGTGTGACAACACTGATCAGCGCAAGAGAAATCAATTCACGTTGCGCTGCAGCAGTACAAATCCCAACGGCTTGTTTGTAATCAGGTTGTACTTTGCGTTCCATCAAACCAGGGATCCGGAATTGACGGCGGACTTCCTCAACGATTAATGCAGCAGCACGGGCCACTGAGTTAATTGTAAGTGAAGAGAACAACCAAGGAATCGCACCACCGATTAACATACCGATGAAAACTGTCGGAATAGATACTCGAATACCTGTTGAAGAAAGCTGCTCAGCTAAAGCAACACCTTGCGATGCTTGAACCTTAGCGACATCGGTCAGGAATGAACCAAACAAGGAAACTGCAGCGATAACTGCCGAACCAATAGCCACACCTTTGGTAATAGCTTTCGTCGTATTACCGACAGCATCGAGGTCAGCCATGATTTGACGGGCTTTATCGTCTAATCCGGCCATTTCGCCGATACCATTGGCATTGTCGGCAATCGGTCCAAAGGAATCCATTGCTACGTTATTACCGGTTAAGGTTAACATACCGATACCGGTCATTGCCACACCATAAAGGACATAAATCGTATCCATACCCCAGTAGATAAGCACAGATGCTAAAATCGTAACTGCAATTACAATGGTTTGCCATACACCGGCTTCAAAACCGACAACCAAACCACGGAGGATTAAAGTAGCGGAACCGGTTTTAGTGGCTCCGGCAATCTCTTTAACTGGTGAATAGTGAGTATCGGTAAAGAATTTGGTTAATTCGTCGAGGCCCAAGGCTAATGCAATACCAACGCCTACAGACCAGAAAGCGCGCCATTCATGCATATAAAAGTGAGCTAATATCGCAAAAGCGATTAACGAAATTGCAGCCGAAGAATAGAATCCTTTGTTGATGGAAGCCATGGCGTCACCGGTACCATCATCCTTACCACGAACCAGGTAGGTGCCGATAATCGAAGAAAGAACGCCAATACCGCGGACGAGAAGTGGGAAAATAATCCATTTGATATCTTTGGTGATAGCGACTAATGACACACCAAGAATTAACCCGGAAACAATTGTAACTTCATACGACTCGAAAATATCTGCAGCCATACCGGCGCAATCACCGACGTTATCGCCGACTAAGTCCGCAATAACCGCAGCATTACGGGGATCATCTTCCGGAATACCGGCTTCAACCTTACCAACTAAATCAGCACCAACGTCAGCAGCTTTGGTATAAATACCACCGCCGACCCTCATAAACAATGCAAGTAAAGTACCACCAAAACCGAAACCAAGTAAAGCGTCAGGCGCGGCCATTCCGAAATACATAAAAATAACAGTACCGCCAAATAAACCAAGACCATCGGTAAGCATACCGGTGATGGTTCCAGAACGATAAGCAATTTTTAAAGCTTCGGAGAAGCTATGACGAGCAGCAGCTGCCACCCGAACGTTACCTTGAACAGCCATCCGCATCCCGAATTGACCGACGATTAATGAGAAGAAAGCGCCCATAATAAATGCAATCATACGGCCAAGACCGATAAATAATTTCAATTGATCAGGGCTGGCGCCGGGAAAACGTTCGGCAGCCTCAGCACTCGGAGGAGCAACATAAACGGAAAGGAAGAGCAATACTGCAAGAACCACAATCAAAGGAAGAATTGTCTTTAATTGCCGGCCAAGATAAGCATCGGCTCCTTCCCGGATAGCATTCCAAACCTCTTGCATTTTGGAATCGCCTTTATCTTTGGCCATGACTTGGCCGCGAAGAAAAAAAGCATATCCTAACCCTATAATGGAAATTGCAAACACAACCCACAATGACCAAAATTCAAACGGCAGAAGATGTAGATGTGACATTTTAGTATTCCTTTCTATAGTTTAATGGTAATGATGGATAAATAGCAGATTCTGCAATAAAGAGGATTTCTTAGAAAAAACATATTTCTGATATTTACGGAATCTGTCAAGCTTTTTTGTTGGCTTTTCACCTCCTAAGGCTTAAACGGGCGGGGACGACGATAATCTGACTCTTACATTAAGAACCGATTTAACAAATACCCCAGAACCTACAAACCCAAAAATTAAGATCGAATGAAACGATCATTTAAATTAAACCAAAAACCCCGTCCACTCATTTACATTTCAATTTTATGCCTATTATATATTATCAAAAAGCCCACGTAAATGCAACAGCACACTCATGAAACAAATCTTTAATAAAACTTGAAATCATAGGCTTTCATCATCACTCATCCATTGACATACTTAACTTAGGTTCATTTGGTATTTTTTTAAAAAAAATAAAATGCCTTCCCAAGCCGAGTTCAGCATTTTATAATCATTCTCTTTTTATTGTAAATATCTTTTAAATTATTTGTTAAAATTAATTAAAATTTCATCTTCAGGTATAATATCAACACTATCAATGCTAGGGCAGGCAAGAAATTACCGACCCGGATTTTTTTGAGACCCAAAATATTAATTCCGATTCCCATAACAATAACACCACCAACTGCGGTCAACTCACGGACCACGTTCGGATTAAAAATAGATTGCAACAACTTGGCAAGCAGAGTTAAACTACCCTGATAAACTAAAATGGAGAGGGCCGACCCCAAGACACCAAATCCCATTCCAGCGGCAAATGGAATAGCAATAATGCCGTCCATCATTGACTTTGTAAATAGAATCGAATAATCGCCGCTAACACCATCGGTTATACTACCTACAATCGCCATGGATCCTACGCAAAATACCAAGCTAGCATAAATAAATCCCTTCGCCGGACTTCCCTCTTTCACCTGAAGCCGTTTTTCGATCCAGGCGCCGAATTGGTCCAATTTCTTTTCAATATTGATTCCCTCACCGATCATAGCCCCTAGAGCAAGACTAATCAGAATTAAAATCATCTGTTTGCCTTGCAACGCCATTTCAATTCCCACTAATAATGTAAATAATCCCATGACCTCCAATGCCGTCTGCGAAAGCCGCTCTGGAAAACGCTTTCTACATAGCAACCCGATTGTTCCCCCGATTAGGATTGCAACTACATTGATAATCGTTCCCATATGTAACCATCCTTAGCTGTTAAATAAATATTTTCATCTTATGAACGAGCCTAAGTCGTTCAAAAAGCTTGTTACCAAAAAAATCACCAGTTTCATGGTAAGGCTTTAAGCATTTCAAGCCTTCCTGACCTTGAATATAAAATCATTATACAATATTTGCAAAAAATGTTTTAGCGTTTATATGATATTTCTCTCAAAGTTCTAATTTAATATATAATAACTATTTTCAAAAACGAACTATTAGCTATATTTTCAAACATTCCTTTACGGGTAATTTACGATTAATCAATTAAACAAGAAAAAAACTATCATATCGATAGTTTTTTTCTCTTAAGTCATTGGCTCCCTGGTTACCTAAATGCAAAATAACAGTTAACACTTACAATACCAATTTTTCCTTTTGTTAAGCCTATACTTTTATTTATCTTTATAATTCTGCTTTCCATAATCCATGGATATTGCAGTATTCCCGAGCTGAAATTTGTTTAGCGTCAACACAAAATATGGCGACTGGAGCATCGCCAGGTTTCAAAAAAGCCCGGTATGCTTTACCGTCAGCCAACAATTCAATCCATTCAATATAATGTTTCTCTTCCATAGGATGCAGTACACCACCTATTGTTACTTTGTAGCCATCTGCAGTTTTTTCAATAACTGGTACATGTTTTTCTTTCGATGCTTCGACTGTATTTTCGGTCACCAATTTCATCGGCTGCCCGCAGCATACTAATTGTCCCCCAGCTTCATGCACCACTTCCACAATATTTCCGCACTCTTCGCATTTGTAAATTTCCAATTTCTTCGTCATTTTTTCTCCCCCTTAATTATTTTATTTTCTTAATTTAAATCCGCTAAAACTTCTTTCTAAATTCCAGTCTTGCTGTTTTTTAGTATGTTACTATAAAAACATTCTTAAAATACCTTCTATCTGTTTAGATTAATATAGTTTAAGTTTAATCAAGTTAATTAAAGAGTAAAATTTTTTAATTAGGCGTTTTATCCCTGCCAGTTAATTCCCGGTAACGAATGTTGCCAGGGCATTGGATAACATGATTCCAACCGCAATGAAGACAAATTTGTTCCACTTGTTCCGGCGACTGTAAAGCTGCTTTCAGGAAACTAGCCAAACCAATTTCCAAAGACTCTCTTTCTTCATTGGACATTCTTCCCAAAATTTCTTTTAGTTGGTTTTCTTCAATTTTTTCAATATCCGCCAGCAATTCTTGCCCCTTTGAAGTCAAATTAATCTTCAGGACTCGGCGATCTTCAGGATCCTCCTCACGGCTCAATAACTTTTTCCGTACCAAACGATCCACTAACTTTGCCGAAGCCGCGTTACTTATCGACAAACCGTTAGCGATTTCACCAATCGAAGGTTCATGGTGAACTGCAACATATTTGATGCATGATAATTGAACTTCCGTTAACTGCTCTTTAGCCATACCTTCTAAGGAAGGCTTTAAAACTCTATAGATAATTGCCTGACAAAACAATTTAGCAGTTCGCTGAATTAAATCCAGTTCCATCATAAGTCCCTTTCCCTTTTCTAATATAAAACCTATAAAAATTTTAACATAGTTAATTATTATTTGTCAATATTTTTCCCCATATTTCTCTTCAGCGGTTTTCTTCCATCACTTAAAAAGGTTGTTCCACTTTTTTAGGTACGTAGGATACTTCAATATAGTGCTGCAAATATTTTTTAGCTGCCTTTTGAATATCTTCCGTTTTCACCTGTTCTAATTTAGGTATTAATATTTCATCATATACATATTGCGTTTGTAAATACTGACTCAGTGCATTTCGAGTCGCTAAACCCTTTCCGCTTGATTTTCGAGCCTCCTCTTCTATTTTCATGGCTTTAATGACTTTATCAATCTCATCTTGAGGAATCCCCGAATCCATTAATTTCTTAACTATTTCCAAAGTCCTTGTCTCCACAGTTTTAAGCGAATCCGGATCAGTCATCGTGATAAAAGCAATATTCGGTGATTTAGGCTTGTCAATATAATTATAATACACATTGGCACCATAAAATAAGCCCTCTTTAACTCTAAGCTCTTCAAAATAATGTTGATATTCTTCCAAATAATAAGCAAGAATCCTAAAGGCCGGAAATTCAGGATCCTGTATTCTAGGTGCTGAGAAGCCCATACAGAGGGAAGTCGCGCGGCCGTTTGGATCAACTTGTTGAAAATATCTATCTTGACTAATGCTTAAAGGCTGAATGATCAAATGGCGGTCCACCGTTTCACTTTCCATATTGGCAAATATTTTTTCAATGTCCGACATGCTTTGGCGGACTCCGCCCGAAATCGATAAAATCGCATTCCCAGGTTGATAGGTCTGGCGATACCATTTATAAACATCCGAGCCGCTTATTGACTGAATGGTGTCCAAGTTAGGCCAATTATTATACGGATGTCCATCGCCATAATAGGCCTTTGTGAAATCGGAATAAGCTTTTGTTTGGGCAAGCATCGCTTTTAAATTGGTGGTAAAGGCTTCTTTCAAATCAGCCACAAGATCGTAGCTATAAATGGGTTCTGATAATAAATACTTAATTCGTTCCAAGGCAGGTTTGACATCTCGCGCTAACGTCGTCATCGTTATCAAAGTATAATCCGGTTCCGTAGTTACATCGGCCGGATCCGCCATAGCTTTTGAATCCCCATTTAAAACAAAATATACGATATTATTCATAATATAGGCAATACCTTTTTTACCTGCCGGTTCAATACCACTTCCAGTTTTTAAAACCAGCGTAATTTGGACAATTTCTGATTTATTATGTTGCAGGATAACACTCATTCCATTTACTGTCGAGCGTTCAATTGGAGATGGATTATCGGCCAGGACCGGAAAATTAAAAGATATAAGGGTTATTAAAACAACCAGTAGTCTGATAGGTATTTTTTTTCCCATCCTACTCACCTCCTTGGTAATTATTTTTTACAAGTATCCATGTAGTTGGCTGTTCGGATAGATACTTATCAATAACTCGCTGTAAATCTTGGTTATTGATTTTTTGAAGGACTTCTAGTGAATCTACGGTTATATTATCCGGATCGGTAAGACGATTTACTTCATACTGTACGGCATCGACAGCAGATTGGTTGCTGCTAGCCCTTTCCTTTTCAACAGCACGGACGAATTCTTGACGAACCTCTTTTAAATCAATTTTCTTAAACTGTCGAATAAACTTCAACATGTTGTTCTTAACACCCTGATACTCTTCATCGGAAAACGGATGTCTGGATTCCACATAATAAATTCCAAAATAGTCTTCATTGCCAAGAGAGCGATCAACTACGTTATAAACCTGGGATTCATTTTTCTGATAATCGATTTTATATTCACGACCGTAAAGATAGGATAACATCTTGAGTACCATACGCTCCTCAGGTGATAAACCGATAAATTGATATGCCATTAAAACTTGATACTGATAAGGGTAGAGATTCCTTTCCTCAACCACATCCTGATGAGGCAGATTATATTCATTAAGAACTCCTTTAGGAACAGTCTTTTTACCAAAGCCATTTTGAATTTGCTCTAATTTAGTGATAATCGCCTTGGGATCAATATTCCCAGCTATAATATAGGTGGCGTTACTAGGTTGATAATGCGTTTGATAAAAATCCTTAATATTTTGCACCGTCATGGCGTTAACTGTTTCTTTATTATAGAAATTTTCAGCATAGAAATAACGAAAAATTGGATAATATTGGATACGCATGGCATAATCCATATCCAATTCGTGGACCACAATTTTTCTTTCCAAGTTTACATTGGTTTCAGATAAATCCGTTTGCCAAATTGAACCGTTAAAAACTTGAAATGCATTATCAAATTTATCTTTTGGTACTACAAAATTAAAAACTGTGCTATAAAAAGAGGTAAAGCCATTAAACTCTCCCCCCTGGTGATTGGTTGCTTCCAGAATATTTTTAAAAGTGAATCCGGAACCTCCCCGAAAAACCAGATGTTCGATCAAATGAGCGATCCCTTTTTGCCGTTCAATATTCATACCGATCGGGAAAACAGCATACATAGAAACCATCGGATCATCTTTCATGACTCGATACATCAGGGTCAAACCATTACTAAGGCTTACTTTTTTGAATGCTTCTGCTGGTTTTTCAGCAGCCGCAAAAGAGGTAAAAATCATTATTAAAGCCATAGTAAGCCAAAATATAATTCGTTTTCGCATTATTTACCTTCTTTCCCGATAGTTAACGTGTCAGGATAGGCATCCCAATCGATTTTCAATTTTTCAGTTTTGCTTTTTATGATGACACCTTTTTTACGGCTTTGCGCCTCATCTACTGTGAAAAAACTGTCATCGTTATAATCAATTAAAAACCAGTCATCCGGATCGTTAAAACACCCATTATGATTATGATCAATAATCGCCATCATTTTCGCAGCGCCATCTTCGTTAACTTTGGCCAAAAACCATGTCCGGTCCTCTACCAATAAAAAAGGTTTTACTTTTTGATTGGAACCGGAATCAATTAAAACACCACTAACAGATATTTCAATCGGAAATTTCTGTTTGGGTTTGGACTGATAGCTTACCATCACTTGAATGGGCTCTGGCGCTATAATCCAGTAATTTTGATTACCATACCATTCATTGAGTAATGGGACCCATTTTTCACCGGCAAAACTACCATCCCCATCCGTATCAATGTATAATCTTTTTTCCTCGCCTACAACATCCACAATAACCCCGAAACTTTGGCCTTGTTTGTCGCCTAATTTAATTTTCCCAGTGTATGGGTTTTTTAAGCCCAGTTTCGGCACATCGCTAAATTGATCGAAATGTCCGATCTCCAATTCAACCCTTTGCAGGGATTTCCAATATTGGTCCGCCTTTTTATACAACGACGGCAAATGATTGTTTACTGCAATCAAAGAATATTTGCCGACTTCAATTTCACCCAAGTTATAATTTGCCGCACATACAAGACCTGAAAATAAAAATATCAAGCAGATACATCCAAAGCAAAAATAAATTTGTATTTTTTTCAAAACCATCACTTCCTATCCCATATCAGTTCGAAATCAGGCCTTCTATAAAAACCAGCTTGTCCATACTTTTTTTAATGTCATTCCGTCCGTCCATCAACTCACTAAAATATTTACCCTTGATAAATAGAACTCCTCGTCAATAAACATTTTATTTGACGGGAGTTATAACCCCAAGATTAACATAATTAACGAAGAATTCCCAAAAAAATTTCTAATGGCCCTTTTGACTTGTGTAGCCGTAATATCCTAAGCTGGAACCAATTTCATAATAATGACCATTTCCATATGCTACGCCCTTCATCTTCTCCAAATTCAGTTGACCCTTTTCATCTAAAGACTCTTCCTGAACATGAATAAGCATAATTTCCGCCAGAAAGAGGTCATGGGATCCGAGAGGAATGACTTGCTTTACCCGGCACTCAATATTAACCGGAGCTTCTTCAATGAGTGGGGCTTTCACAAATTTGCCGGACACAGCCGTTAACCCAGTTTGGCTAAATTTGTCCACATCCCTTCCGGAAACCACCCCACAAAAATCAGTTACCCGTAATAGCTCGCTACTAGGCATATTAATAACAAATTCTTTACTATCCCAAATTATTGCATATGAGTAACGTTCCGGCCGAATACTAATACTTACCATTGGTGGATTGGAACAAACAGTGCCAACCCAAGCCAGAGTAATGATATTTTTATGAAATCCAGCTCCATCGCAACTAACCATAACTGCCGGTACCGGCGATAAAATTGTTGTAGCACCCTTTTCAATCTTTTTCACTCATGATCCTCCAATAATTAATCAAATTAAGTCTTGAATAAAAAGCTGCCATTTATTATATGCGGCAGCAGCCGAATAATACAAAATATTGAATCCCAAATATCAAAATGGGAATCCATAATTTGCTGAATTCTTTTTTTTGTTTCGAAATCCTGCCAATGATTCCACTTTCTTCTACCTTTTTGTCTATTTCCGGTGGCATAAACTTTACGATATCGCACAAAATGATTCTGAGGTGTTTTTGATGTTGACTCTCCCAATACGAGCCGCAATTTTATATATTTTGGTGGTCCTGATAATAAGAATTATGGGGAAACACCAAATAGGGCAATTACAGCCTTATGAACTCGTAATAACGATCCTCATTTCAGAACTGGCTGCCGTCCCGATGCAAGATACTGACATACCTCTTATTAATGGGATCATCCCTATTTTAACCCTTTTAGTCATCCAAATTACATTATCGTTAATCTCCCTAAAAAGTACAACTGCCCGGCGCATCATTTGTGGCGGTCCGAGCATACTCGTTGAAAATGGGAAAATTCACCAATCAGAATTAACTAAACTTCGCTACAGTATCAGCGACCTTTTGGAGCAACTACGTTTAAAAAACATTCCCAATATCTCCGATGTTGAATATGCAATTTTGGAAACTAGCGGTAAATTGTCGGTAATCCCAAAATCTCAAAAGCGACCGGTCAATCCTGAGGATTTGAAAATTGAAACCCAATACGAGGGACTGCCTCTTACTCTTATAATTGATGGTGAATTACAACATAAGCAGCTTCAAGAATCCAAAATCTCTGAAGATTGGTTACGAAAGCAAATCAACCAGTTTGGCTTCTCCCAGTGGAATCAGATTTTTCTAGCCAGTTTAGATTCCACCGGTAAACTTTTTATACAGGCCAAAGATACCGGGAGAAGAAAAACCTCATGAAAGTATGGATAACTACGATGGTTGGTTTGGTCTTATTCATTGGACTTGGAATATATGTTCAAAATCAACTTGAAAAAACTTCGATGCACTTCGGAAAAGAAATTAAAAACTTGAACGCGATTTTGGAGCATCAGCAATGGAAACCCGCTTTGAAAAAGCTAATTACCTTTCAAAGTAAATGGGAAAAAACCAAACCCTTTTGGGCGATGCTAATTATTCATCGAGAAATGGATTCTATTGACCAGGCTCTGATTCGTACCAAGAAAGCAGTTCAAAGCAAAAATAAATCTGAAGCTCAAATGGAACTTGGCAGTCTAGAACACTACATTCAACATATCCCAGAAAGAGAACGTTTTAGCCTAATCAATATTTTTTAAATCAACCTTTTTTATGATGAGTTCCCGGTTTTGTGTTTCAATCGTTATATAAGAGGGACAATGATTTAAATAGGAACAAATGGTTCCGGGATTGATAAGCCTTATTCCTTTATATAATTGGTCGTTATATTCATGGGTATGACCATAAAAGGCAATCGTCGCTTTCTCTCTTTTAGCAGCCGCTACAAGTTGATCAAAATTATCGTTTATCTGATACAGTTGACCATGCGTTATAAAACAACGATAAAGCCCTAATTTCATGATCAAATAATCCGGAAAGTAATCTCTCGGATCATTATTACCTGCAACTGCATCTAAATTAAAATCCTTCATCAATTTAAGACGAAGTATTTCTTCAATTCCATCGCCCAAATGTATTAATAAATCAAACGGGGTTTCCTTCACGACAACCTTCTGCAAAACTCCAAAACTCCCATGGCTATCGCTCACCATGACCACTTTCATTAGAACATCCCCTATCAAACCTTCATTTACCTTCAAGTTTACAAAGGTATACGCTTCTTGTAAGCGAAATCTAGTTAAACGTCTCGTAAATAAGTATTAGGGTTGAAAGAGACGTCTCACTTAAGTAGAGCGTTTCCGGGCTCGCGCTAGCGCGCATTTTCATATGTACTTTATTTATGAAACGTTGTAATAGTCATAAAAAACAAGAGGTAAATACCATGCGGATTCAATTACGAAAATTCTATTATTTACTATTGATGTTCCTGGTTGCTTTCTTCTGTATGAATGCGGCGGCCTTCCCGGAAAAATTAAAGCCGTCATTCAGTACGATTCCAAATGTTAATTTGTCACCTGCAAAAGTTGCCGGTGAGGCCCATTCGGAAGAAGTCAAGCCCGTCCGATGGAACAAACCTCAAGTTGTAAAAGGTATCTATGCTACAGGTTGGATGGCCGGCTCTTCCAAATGGTTCCCCAGGTTGGTCGATTTTATCGATACTACAGAACTGAATGCACTGGTCATTGATGTCAAAGATGATACCGGAACTCTCAGTTATAAATCGAAAGTCCCTTTAACGGTTGAATATGAAGCATTCCAAAATAAAATTGCTGATCCGCAAAAAATGATGCAAACTCTACGAGGGCATAATATTTACCCGATAGCCCGCATTGTCGTTTTTAAGGATCCCTTTTTAGCCCGAAAAAAACCTGAATGGGCGGTAAAGGATACGGACGGGGGACTCTGGTACGATCATAAAGGACTGAATTGGATCGATCCCAGTAACCGCTTATATTGGGATTATATTATCGATATTGCCAAGGAAGCCATCAACTTAGGTTTTCAAGAAATCCAATTCGATTATGTTCGTTTTACAAGCGACGGTGACTTAAAACGTTGCGTCTATCCCTACAGTACCCATCAATTACGTCAGGATGTGATTCAAGAGTTCCTAAAGTATGCTAAAAATAAATTGGGAAGTTATCGTATCCCAATTTCTGCGGATATTTTTGGACTCGCAACTTCAGCTACTGATGATCTTGGCATCGGTCAAAAATTTGAAAAAATTGCTTCGAGTGTTGATATAATTTGTCCCATGGTTTATCCATCCCATTATGCACTAGGGACCTTTGGTTTAAAAAATCCTGATTCCAACCCTTATCAAACTGTATTTCACGGAGTAAGCGATGCTAAAAAGCGCCTGGACAAGCTTGGCCTTGGTAGTGAAGCACCTCAAATTCGACCCTGGTTGCAAGACTTTAGTCTAGGATATCATTATGGCCGCACAGAAATTCAAAAGCAGATTCAGGCTGTAAAAGATGCAGGAGTTAATGAATGGATCTTTTGGAATCCCAGTTGCCGGTATGATAAATCGAAATATATTGAATAAATTTTATAGAAATTGTTTCGAGTTTTCAAAAGCCTTGACGACATGTTCCTTCGCTTTTAATAAATCCCGTTCAACGATTGCCTTAAAAAGGGCCCGATGATTGGCAAGAACTTGCTCGGGGCCAATCACATGTAATGTCTTTTTAATTGGAGTGGCGAAAAGCTGCATTACAACTTGGCTAATCCTAACGAATGAAGAATTCTTAGTTATCTGTAATAGCCGCAAATGAAATTGCAAATCTAATTCTGATAACAAATCCAAATTGTTGGTGGGAATCGTTTTTTCAAATTTGGCAAGTTCACCGGCCAGCTGCTCCAAATCATCATCTGTCGCTTTTAAAATCACAAGTTCAATTGCATCAACCTCAAGAAGTACCCTTAGCTCAAAAAGATCATCTTTAGAGCCCTTTTCAATAATCAAATTAAAAATTAAAGGGTCAATCATCGATTGTGAACTAGAGGTTGCTATAAAAGTACCTCCCCGTTTGCGTGCTACCAGGACTCCTAAACCTCCCAAAGTTTTTAGGGCTTCGCGAAGTGAAGTCCTGCTCACTCCGAGCTGTATAGCCAATTCCGGTTCGGGTGGTAAACGATCCCCAGGCTTTAATTCCCCGCTGATTAAGGATTGGGTTATTTTATCGATAATTTGTTGCACAACTGTGCTCGACTGTATAGGTTGAAACAAAGTTTTCACCTCAAATAAAATCCAACTCACTGAAGTTCGATCAATATAGTGTCGGCACTGAGTGAAGTTGTACTTAAAATAATTTACTATTAAACAACTTTATGAAAGATCCCTTTTATCAGATAAATAGTTCAAATTTTAAAATCGGACCCAATAAGGCTCTTAATTCGCCAAAATAAACCTTTTTTCCTTCTAAATACGATTCCTTCCCTATAGACTATACTAGGCCATAAACTTAGTTTTACTCTCTATGATGTAGCTATTCTACAAAGAAGTAATTTTTTGAACTTGGAACCGATTTTTCAAAAAGAAAAACCGACGATTTGAATTAACTAACGCCGGTTTTTACCTTTATCATTTTAAGACTGTTCGTTTCGGAGTTTTCCTTACAATTTGGTTACGGGATGTTAATAACCCAAATCGCCGGACGAATGCTTCGAAAAGTAAAAAATGCCAATTTCTTGCCATCAGGACTCCAACTGAGAGAACCGCCGTTTAGGCCCACTTTGTTCGTAACATAGTAAATCTCATTGATATGCATTTTTTTAATAAACAGACTGCCCCGGTCAAACTTCCCGTTTCCATCTTTGGTTGGAATCCGGTTAGAAACAAATGCAAGTTTTGAACCATCGGGAGAGAGTGCGGGCAATCGGTTGTCATAATCATCGTTAATTATTGCATGGGTTGTATTGGTAAGGGGATTAATGGACCAAATACTGCCTTTCCCAAAATCCATCACCTGATAGTTTTGACCCGAAACAGTAACCGTTTTGGGGCTGGGAGTAAGCTTGGTATAATAAATATTGCCATCTTTCCCCCACCAAGGCGACATTAAGAGTTCGCCTTCTTCCCCAGCAAGCAACTTAAGGGAATTATCCTTAATATTCAAAGTATATAATTGCCCACTATATGGTCCCTTCCCTCGGCTAAAAACGACTTGAGGTCCATCGGGAGACCAAAACGGATCCCGGTCTTCTGTTCCTGAACTTAATTGCCTGCCCGAACCGCTCGGCAGCTCTTTCATCCAAATGGAGGAACTAATAGTGGTATTATTGGACTTAACCGGAAAGATACGTCTCGACATAACTATTTTAGTTCCATCTGGTGACCATCGTGGGGAAAAGTCAATCATCTGATCGGTATTCGTTAAAGGAACCGGATCTGCAACCGGATCTAGAGCCCAATACCAAATACGCATTTTGGTACTATCCTCACCCTGCATTTTACCGGCGAAAACTATAGCCTTACTATCTGGAGACCAGTCGCAAGACCATACATCATAGTTTTTCGGGAGTAATTGAATTTCTGTCCCTGGTAAATTGGCAACCAAGGGTGAAACCGAACACACCGGTTGGGTTAGTGATTCGCTGCTGCCTTCAGCAAGGATGATTCCGCTCCCAATCAGAAAAATTATTATAAGTCCTAATCCCAAACGGCTAAAGCGTTGCATTCATGAACCTTCCCATCATCTTATCGTTTATTGCTATTTTCGACGTGAAGAAAATAGTTCCTGCGAATAAAAGTATGAATAAACAGGAAATTAGAAATAAAATCGTAGGACTTATTCTTCGCCCACAATCCTAATCTCTGGTATCAATTCTATATTAAATTTTTGTTTGACAATTGTTTGGATATGTTCGATTAATCGAATTACGTCCCCGGCCGTGGCACCGCCAGTATTAACTATAAATCCTGAATGTTTGGTAGAAACTTGGGCCCCGCCAATGGAATATCCCTTGAGATTCGATTGTTCAATCAAAGGCCCTACATAATACCCTACCGGACGGCGAAACACACTCCCCGCGCTCGGCATTTCCAATGGTTGTTTGCTTTCTCTTTGACAGGTTAATTGTGCTATTTTACCTTCTGCGCTTTCTTTATCTGCCTTTTTAAGTTCCAATTGGATCATTGTAATGATTTGCTTGCTTCCCTGAAACCGGCTTCGTCGATATCCCATATTTAAATCGGATCGTTCATACCAAATAGGGCCATTTACCCCATCGATAGCCTGTACTTTTTTTAAAACCCCGGCCATTTCACCATCATAAGCTCCGGCATTCATATACACCCCACCACCAATAGTGCCGGGAATACCGCATGCAAATTCGAGTCCAGATAGGCCCTGACAAGCTGTCTTCTTCGCTAAGTCTCCTAAGGCCATTCCTGCACCTGCAGTGACGGTTTCGTTATGAATTTCAAAAGAAGTGAATTGTCCCGAAAGCCTGATGCCAATACCCCTTATACCTTTGTCTCTGACTAGCAGGTTGGATCCAAATCCAATCATCATCCAAGGTAGTTTCTCAATATGGCAAAAACTTAATATCTTTTGTAAATCATCTATATTTTCAGGCTCAACCAATAAGTCAAGCGGTCCGCCAATCTTGAAAGTCGTCAATTCCACCATCGGAACTTGAAAACGTCTTTTGATTCCTTCAAAAACAATGTTCGCTTTATCTTGCCACGATACCATCTTTTTCCCCCAAATTATTTTTTGGATTCAAAACACTAAATCTAACCCAGTTAACCTTTGCTTGACTTCTGCCACGATTTGCTTTTCGGCTTCATAATCATCTGCTTCAAATGTCACGGAAAATCGTAAATAGGGACCGGCATCATCCCATGGAACTGTCGAAATCAGAGCTTTTCGGATCAAAAAATCCGATACTTCCTCAGCATTATTAAACTTTATGCCCGAATTCGTTCCGCGCGGGGCTGGCACGTAACAATAAAACGATGCCTTAGGCTTTTGCGCGTCAAAACCAATCTTCCGCAAAGCCGGAACCAGTAAATCAAATCTTCTTGAATACCGCTCCGAATTGATTTCAGTGAGTTCGGGATGTTGTAATGCATAAATTCCCGCCTTCTGAATCGCCCTAAACTGACCGGAATCCGTATTATCTTTCACAGTGCCATAGGCTTTTATGATCTTAGGATTACCTACAACAAACGCCAGACGCCAACCCGTCATATTAAAAGCCTTTGAAAGTGAATGGACCTCTACCCCGACTTCCATAGCACCTTCCACCGATAAAAAACTTAACGGCTGATAACCATCAAAAGTAAGCGCTGCATAAGCTGCATCCATAATAACAAAAATATTGTTTTCATGAGCAAATTCAATAACCTTTTTGAAAAATTCTATGGTCCCAACTTGACCCGTTGGATTATTCGGATAATTCAAATACAATAATTTAGCCCTATTTTTGATTTGCTCTGGAATCTCAGAAAAATCAGGGTAAAAATGATTTTCTTTTCGCAAAGGAAGATTATAGACCTGTCCTTGGAAATATTGAGTATATGTAGCTGCCACCGGGTAGCCTGGGCTAGTGGTTAAAATGATCTCTCCGGGGTTGATCAAACAAAGTGGCAGCATTGCTAAAATCGGTTTGGAACCTATTCCGTGAATAACATTATCCACACTAAGGTCTTTTAAATGATAAACCTTAGCTAAATATTCTACAACAGCTTCTTGAAATTCATAAATTCCATTGTCCGAATACCATCTATTTTCTGGTTTCCCCGCTTCTCTGCACAATACCTCGACAATATTAGGATCGGCCGCTTTATCTGGTTCTCCAACCCCCATGTCAACTAAAGGTTGATCTGGATGGTTAATTTTTGCCTCTTCCTTTGCTTGTTTTATCTTAACAAATTTATATATCTTGGTTGTCTTACCAAAATTTATTCCCCCTAAACGCTCAGCGATTTTATCACTAACAAAATCCATCTCTTTCCTCACTTTCTTTGTATGCATGCGCGCAATTTATATTTATCCATAAAAATTTTGAGTAAAAATCAATGATATTTTTTAATAAATTATCAAAGAATACTTTCACTGCAGTGTTTAACAGAACCAAAATCCATTTCAAAGGCGAGGAACCATGCAACTATTTCAGCCAAAACGAGTGTTTTTTGAAGCAGCTGCTTTAAATTATCCGATGGGAAACGATATTTTAAATCGTTTAGCAGGAACGGGCGCCGAAATTCATATGATCGGGCATAGCAACCGTGTAACCGGGATTCCCGGGAGTAATCCCCAGCAAAGTTTCATGGAAGGAAAACAAACTTTAGTTGTTGGTGTTAAAAAAGATTTGCGTTTTGATTCCTGTAAGCCTTCGGCTGATTATGAATTTTCAATGGTTAGCGGGTGTCCGGGTAGATGTCAGTACTGTTATTTGCAGACCCATATGGGAAAAAAACCTTATATCAAAGTATACGTTAATTTAAAAGAAATTTTCACCAAAATTGAAGAAATTTCAGAACGAAACGCCCCCAATGTTACAGTCTTCGAAGCCGCAAGTACATCTGATCCTTTAGCAGTTGAACATATAACCGGAGCCTTAGCCAAATCCATCGAACTTTTTGGGAAATTGAAATATGCTAGAATGCGTACAGTAACTAAGTTTACCAATGTAAATCCGTTATTACAGCTCAATCACGAGGGCCATACCCGATTTCGCTTCAGCCTCAATAGCGCAGAAATGATTCAAAAATTTGAACATAATACTGCATCCTTACGGGAACGAATCCTGGCTGCCAATAAAATCGCTGAAGCCGGTTATCCACTGGGTTTTATTATTGCCCCTTTATTTATTTACCCTGGCGATGAAGAGGGCTATGCTGATCTTTTTCGTGAGCTTGCCCATTCCCTTAAAAACACACCTCCCGATTTGACTTTCGAATTAATTACCCATCGTTTTACAAACAGTGCCAAAAAGATAATTTTAGAACGCTTCCCCAATACATCTTTGGATTTGAATGAGACTATAAGGCGCCGCAAATTTGGACGTTTCGGCCTTGTCAAATATATCTATCCCGAAACAGCTTACCTTCGGCTCAAACAGAATATAATTACTTTGCTGGAACACTTCTTTCCTGCATCTTCCATCGAATATTTTACCTAAAATAAAAAGCCCATCGATGACGGGCTTTAAAAGTTAACCAGTTACAATTTCTCCGAGTGTCCCAATCCGGTTGTTTCCCACGGATAACTCAACGGCCTCAGTTAATAAATCTGCATAGCTATAAGAAATTCTTCTTTCAACCTGCCGCTCTTTAAAACTTACGACGAAAACTTTTGGATACGTTTGCTCCAAAATTCCTTCTACTTCGAACACTCTTTTTCTGCCTCGGTTAGCTCTTATTCGAATAGGTTTCCCTACGAATACGTTTAAATCTTCTCGAATACGATCTAAAATCCCAGCCTCCTTCAAAGAGTTCACCTTCCTTTACTATTTCGTAAGTATTATACCATGCCTGTCCGAAAATGTCAAATTTAATATTATACCGGAAAAACCCCTAAATTGTCAATAATTTTATTACGGAAAGGTAAAAAATAATTGGAATCTGATGAAAAAATCTTTTGAGGAGATTGGACAAGTACTATTTCGTATATTTATCAGCAACTTTCGAGGCGCCATAAGAGTCTGGTTTTATTCGGGCATCAAAACCGCTTCCAACCACCATGCCAACAACTTCCTTAATAATTTCTTTTGTCCGTCCCTGTTCCCCGACATCCAAATGAATTTCAATATCAAGATCAGCCAAACCATTGATAGTCAGCTTTTCAGCTAGTCTAGCTGCCACAGTCAAACTTTTCGAAGTTTCATAAAAAATCCGTTGTTTTAAACTCAGCTTAGTTTTCTCACGTTCTTTTGAATAATAAAAACGGCCACCTTTACCTTCACGTAAAATAAGAATGGCAGTTACATAGCATACGTCTTCCCGCAGTTGGGAATCGGTCCCCACAATTAATTTATATTTTATTTTCGAATCAGTATGGATATATTCGACTATATCCTTAAAAACTTGGTCAAATGTCATTCGCCCTTTTGTCGGGCTGATAAATATCATAGATACACCTTTTAAGAGCTTCTTATTTGTAATTCTTCCGAAATACGAAGGAAATCATCAATCGATAAAGTTTCACCCCGCCGCATCGGATCAATTTGGCTCCTTCTAAGTAACTCCGCTGTGAGCTCCTTATCCTCGAATGATTTTCCCAGAGACGCCAAAGCATTCAAGATAATTTTCCTTCTTTGGCCAAATGCAGCCTGTACCACTCGGTGCAAATAAGGGTAAATTGAAGAGTAATCCTTTCGACCACAGGGCTTAATCTGAATAATAGTCGAATCCACCTGCGGGATGGGATAGAAAACCGTTTTCGGTACGTTACCTATTTTCTTAATAGTCCCATAAAAATTCAACATCACCGTTAATGCGCCATACTCTTTAGTCCCCGGCCCTGCTACCATACGATCGGCTACTTCCTTTTGGACTAAAAAAACCATCAATTCCCAGGGCAACCCGGATTCTATCAGCTGAAAAATTACGGGGGTCGTTATGTAATAGGGCAAGTTAGCCAACACTTTATAGCAATATGTTCCTCTTGGGTACTCTTTGATAATTTCCGCCAAGTCGGTTGTTAAAATATCTTGATTCAATAATATTAAGTTCGTATAGTCTGTGAACTTTTCTTGAAGGATTGTAAAAAGGCCGCGGTCGTATTCAATTGCCACCACCAACTTGGATTGATCCAATATCTTCTCAGTAAGGGCGCCAAGCCCAGGACCGATTTCCAATACTAAATCATCTTTCCCAAGATTACCGGCGCTTACGATTTTTGAAAGAATATTTTCGTCCGTCAAAAAATTTTGCCCTAAACTTTTACGAGGAGCAAAATTTCTAGCAGTCAATTGTTCTTTTATAACTGAAATCGACGTGGTCTTCCCAGACATTCATTCACATCCACGATTATTTTGTCCGTCATTTAAAAACTTATGAACTACGGCGATCTTTTGTAAAATGGCTTCCCGGCATTGACTTGGTATATTTTAGCATTTCCGCTGCTATCATTTCTGCTTCCAACCAGCTATTGATTTTCCGGTTACTATTACTAATTAACACCATCGCTAATGTCATAATCGGCCACTGTTCAATCAAACCGCGGCGGTTGGTTAAAATTAATCCTCCCCGGCTACGATCACTTTCTTGGTAGAACTGTGCAACTTCTATATCAAACCTATCGATAATTTTTTTGCTCAGCTCATTGGCATACCCCGGTTTAAGTAATATACAAAAATCATCACCGCCAAAATGGTATAATATTCCATCATGCCCTTCGATTTTAGAAAGTTCTTCTCGAAATAAATTGACGGTATATTGAATGATTTTATTCCCTTCATCAAAACCATAAGCCTTGTTATATGATACGAAACCCTTTAAATCCGCAAAAATCAAATCAAATGATGAGCCAGCCTGAATGAGTTGGTTGAGTTCTTCTTCTAAATATTGTTTCCCCGGTAATTCAGTTAAAGGATTCATCTTTTTAACCATCCGGGATTTCAAAGCTAAGGAATTTACTTTATTTAATAAAGCTTTTGGACTAAATGGCTTGGTTAAAATTTCGCACATACCCAATCTTAGAGACCCAAACCGTTCCTCATTAAAACTCTGATCTGCTAAAAAAATCACTGGAATATTTTTTAAACGATCATTCTTCTTAAAATCTAAACACAACTCGTAACCGTCTTTTTTTTCCAAATTTGGGTTAACAACCAAGACATCGGGGGGATTGCTGGCTGCCTTTTGGTATGCCTCTTCCCCATTATTGGCAACTGCAACAAGCCATCCGGAATTGGATAACTTAATTACAGCTAATTCAACGAGTCTGGAATCAGGTTCAACGATTAAAACCCGTTCGCCATCCATGATGATACCTCCATTAATTTACTGCACAAGAACATGTTTTAAGTTAAATAAACTTGAATCTTAATTCGACAATTCCAATTCTTTTCCTGCCACATAATTTCGATGAATTATCCACAATTAAAATTCCTCTTGAAATGTCAACTCCGCTCTTTTAAAGCTTTTTTTACTTTTTTTAACCATGTTAACTCTGATTGTAAAAAGCCGATCCGATGTTCAACAATTAGAATAGCCGCTAAGGCCTCATCCGTTTTTTCAGCGCTTTGAATTTTTTCCAAATCGAACTGTCCCAATTCTTCCTCGATTTTTTTGATTTTTTCGGAAAAAAGACTCTGTAAATCAATTTTTTGAGCAATCAATGTATGAGCGGCAAGTGCTAAGTCCATTCCAAAATAAATGCGGTCTGTCGCAAAATCATTCTCAGTAATCGCAGCAAATAATGCAGTTCGCCCTTTTGAAGTGATTTCATAAACGTTCTTATTAGGGCGGTTATGAGATTCCACTTGTTTTGCAAGCACCCAACCCTGACTCTCGAAATTCTTTAATAACCTATATACATATGGCATGCTGATATTGATCCATAAGCCAGCATTACTCTCTTCAAGAAATTGGGCTATCTCATATCCATATTTCGGGCTTTGATTAATTAATCCCAATAAAAACAACTCTGAATTATTCATTACTTTCTCCTATAATATTTACTTATATATTATTATACTAGTAATTGTTGCATCTGTCTAATATTATTTATGATAATATTATATATGTAGAATAATAAAACCTCTCTTGTTGGGAGAGGTCTCGTGATTTAACATCGCAAAGTTTATTGACATTTCATCATTATTTTGGATCAGAAGTACTTTAAAAAGATTTTAATATGATAAGTTGGATTGAATTGCTTGTCTTGAAATTTTACCGCCTATAAAATCATTGATCATAAATAATATTTCTGCCGGTTCAGGCTTTAGAGTTGTGTAATCATTAAAAAAAGATTGTCTAAACAAATCATTATATAATTGTTCATTTGGGTATGTATTTTTCATCCAAACCCGGTATGCTTCTTTTGAGGTTGGGCAAAATCCGAGATATTCCCAGGGTGCCATATTGGGATAACAACTTAAATATTGGCCAAATTTAATTGCTGCAGTTAAATGATCGTTCCCTTTGGTAAAACGATTCCGGTATATGGAGATTACACCACTTTCTATTATTACGGTACCTTTGCCCCTGATTTTTGAAGGAATAGGCAATAATACAGGTTGCCATTCTAATTTTTGGCTTTGTATTCGATTTAAAAGAAATTTATAAATTGGAGGCCTTAATCCAGCCAATATCATCGCATCTTTATTTAAAAATCGATTAAGCATATTGTATCCAAAATCTATGGGGATGGCCTTTTCGTTTCTTAAGTTTTCGATTAAATCGATAGTTGAATTAAGGTTTGCTATTCTTGTTGCTTGCCCGGCATTGGCAATTAATTGTGACAATAAACCGTTAGGGCCTATATTACCGGTTAAAAGATATCGCTTATTTGGAAGGTTGGCACTTATGGAAATCAAGTCATCCCAAGTCCACCCTTCGGTGTGAATTTTTGATATGGATAAACCTGAAGCTTCAATCATCGGTTGGTTACCAACCCAAAACTCAGGTCCAATCCAGCGGGGAAAATAACATAAGGTTTGGTGATAAGTTAGTATTTTCTTGATGCTTGTGAAATAGAAATCTTTTTCATTTTTATTTAAATAAGGGCCTACCGGAATTTGCTTACTAAAATTGAAACTTGGGATTGTATAAGCCGAACAATAAATATCCGGTGCTTCATTTTTTTTAAGCACTTGGGTTAGTTCATCAGGCCCATTTAAATCCAACAATTTAAATTCAATTTTTATATTTGGATATATCCTTTGAAAATCTTTGATAACCTGAAGTAAATAACTTCGATAGGAGGCTTTCCCTTGGGGAATAGGCCAATCATAATCCCATAGTCTTAAATGATAGAGTTTATTTGGGTTAATTTTAGCTTTTGGATTACATGGAATAAAATTTTCACCCAACTTAACGCCGGGTCCTCTGTTAATCCATGGTAATATGAAACCAATCGTAAAAAAAATAATAAATAATAAATAAAGCAAGGTTCTTTTCTTAATAATTACCATTGAAAAATCACTCCATTATGGATAAAAATCATCAGTGAAACCCCAATATCGTTTGTTCATTGAGAGATAGCCGGCCCGTTGGCGGTAATCCATAAAGAAATTGTAACCGAAAAACCGCTCTTTCCATTTCGAGGCCGAAACGTCCATCGATTCTTCCGGAGTCAAACCCAGCTTTACGGAGAGCAAATTGAAAAGCTACGATATCCCGTCCGGTATTATTACGTCTAACTTCTTTCCGTGGTACTACCAGAGGTAAGTTTCCTATGATATGAACCGGAGTTCCCAATTTAACAAGATTATACAGTTCAATAACATGTAGGTTCAACATACGAATACATCCATGACTCGCCGGAGTTCCAATCGTCCAGGGTTTATTAGTGCCATGAATTCCATAAATGCCCCAAGGAACATCGAGACCCATCCACCGTTCTCCAAATCCGCCGCCCCAATTCCCCCCCTTATGGATAATTTTCCATTCCCCAATTGGGCTTGGCGTTTCTTCATCTCCGATCGCCACCGGATAACTATGCAATAATTTGCCGTTTTGGAAAAACATTAAACGATGTCTTTGAATATCAATTTTTATAATGTCATCCTTGGGTGTTTGTGAATGAACTGAATTGACTTCACTACTTTTTTCAATAATGAATTTATCCCCATCCGGACAAGTAATCGTCTGAAAAGGGCTCTCGGCCGCTTTTATTGAAGTTTGAATCAAGCATAATCCGGAAAAGAATAATATGATCCATATTGGCATATATGTTTTCATTTTTATGGCATTCCTTTCGATGAGCTCAAGGGACAAAACGGAATGAAATCTCCTGCATCGATCAATTAGTATGTAGGAACTTAAAGGATTATGTTTTAGTTCATTAAGCCCTTAGCGATTTATTATTCTTAGGCTGCAAAAAAGCCCGACCAAAATTCTTGATCAGGCTTAACGAATATATATGCAAACTAAGAAGAAAAAAATTAAATAATGTTTATCTTCTACTCCTAATTTATGCTCTAATATTTGACTCTCTTTCCGGTTAAAATATAAATCGTTTCTTCACCGATATTTGTGGTATGATCGGCAGCCCGTTCCAACCATTCTGCAATAAGCAAAAAACGAGCTGCTTGATAGGCCTTGTCATGATCCGATTCATTACCGATAATCCGGATGAGTTCATCACAAATCTCTTCATACATGTCATCGGCCTCATCATCTTTTTTACAAACCGCTTCAGCCAAATCGATATTTTTTTCAACAAAGGCTTTTAATACAGTTGATACCATATTCATTACGAGGACAGACAATTGGGGGATATGAACCAGAGGCTTCAGATACTTTTGATTTTTTAATTCCAGAACAAGTTCAGCTATATTTGTCGCAAAATCACCGATACGCTCTAAATCATTGGCTATCTTGATGGTGGCAAAATCGCGCCGCAACTCGAAACCATTGGGAATGATATTTAAAGTTTTGCGTTCGAGTTCTTCTTCAATGACAATTTGCAAATTATCAATCAAATCATCGCGTTCAATAACTTGTAATGCCAGTTCGCCATTTTGTTCACGTAGGGCTTGAATGGCCATTTTAATTGTTTCTTCAACCAAGCTTCCCATTTTTAACAGGTCTTGCTCAATTCGATCTACAGCACTAGTCGGTGTTTCAGCCATCTTGTCCTCCTTTATTAAAAACTTATTATAAATTTATTATACAAAAAAGGATTTTATCCTACTGGTGTCAAAAATATTTTTCTAATTTTACTAATTCCCATTTAAATAACTTTCACGGGAATCACAAGATCAATTGAATAGATAATTAAGCCTCAATTTAAATCGGACCTTTCCACATAATTAAAGCATCTTCACGATTATCCAGGTAATATTTGCGACGGACGCCCATATGTACAAAGCCGATCTGTTGGTAAAGGTCTTGGGCGGATAGATTAGAGCGCCTAACCTCCAGTGTCAAATATTGGACCCCATTTTTCTTAGCAACAGCAATTAATTCGTTTAGGAGCGCCCTACCTACGCCTTGTCGCCTGTAGAGAGGATGAGCAGCTAGATTGGTAATATGTCCTTCATCAAATACAATCCACATGCCAATATAGCCGGTAACTTTATTAAATTCATTTTTGGCCACCAGATAAACTGCTCTTTGATTCTCCGTCAGTTCATAGAGAAAAGAATTCTTTGACCAGGGAGTTGGAAAAGATGCTTCCTCAATTTCTAAAACCGCCTCGAGATCCTCAATTTGCATCAGTTCTATTTTGGTTTGCATAGGCCCTCCTCCAAACGTAACTCAGCCTCTACTTTTCTTAAGTAACATGGAATCAATTGTTCCGGATCCATTTGCAATTGCTGTTCCTGATTTAAACTCGAGAAGCCTATCCGGGCTGCAGCAATGCCATAAGGTCTATCCCAATCGGAGGGAGCGGCCTTTAAGTTGGGATATTGTTCCCAAATTTTTTGGTAGCTTTTACTACCGTCTCCACAAAGTATTACTGAGGGAATAGAATTTAGCCTGCAGGCAAAATCCTTGACCGAAATATAAAGAGGGGTTTCCACAGCCTGTAGTTGTTGATTAATATTTTGATATAACGCGGCATAAACGAAATCATGACGAGCATCGATTAATGGAGCGATCCATTCCGAATCATGACGGGCATTTTCAGCGATAATTCGTAAAGTACTGATTCCGAATACTTTGGTGTTTGTTCCTAAGGCTAGCCCCTTGGCTGCCGCTAAACCAATTCTGATTCCAGTATACGAACCAGGTCCGGTCCCTACGGTTATTAGATCTATATCGGAGATTTTTCGCCCCGCCTTTTTTAACAAAGTTTGCAAAAGAGCTAATAAGTATTCACCACTACCTTTTCCAGCTCGAAGTGAAATTTCAAAAATGACTTGATCATTTTCGAGTAATGCCATTGTTCCCCAAGGAGTAGCTGTATCAAAACCCAGTATTAACATTGTCGATTCCTTCAATCAATTTCTGATATCGCGGGCCAAAAGGAAAAAAATTTACCATTCGGCCATTGGATCCATGATTATATTCTATTTTAATCTCTAAATAATGGGGATAAATTTTTTTATCCCATAATTCTCCCCATTCAATCACAACCGCTCCTGAATCAACAAGGGAATCAGGATCGAGAATATCCAATTCATTTTGGTCCTTTAAGCGGTACAAGTCCAGGTGAATTAAGTTAATTCGCCCTTGATAACTTTTGATAATTTGAAAAGTCGGACTGGTAATTTCTTCTTCAATTTCTAAGGCTTTGGCTATGCCTTTTGCTAAAGTTGTTTTCCCAGCACCTAAATCACCGGATAAAAAAAGGAGATCACCGGTTTTGAGCCGTTCTCCAATTTTTTCCCCTAACTGCATCATTTCCTGTTCCGAACGGATTTTTAACATCTGAAAGTCCTTATTCATAAATAAATAAATTAATTTTAAAATCCATAACAACAGAATAGTAACATGATGTTCAAATTTGGTCAAGTGTTACCGAAATATGAATCATTTTCTCATTGTTTCTTTAAGAAATCATAACTTTAATAAAAAAATACAATATACTGCTATTAAAATTTGGCTATAGCATTATATTGCATGTCTTCGAGGGCACACGTGCGTGGCATCACCATTCAAAATCAGAAATGGTTTAATCATTTTAATTTAATGCTTTTAATCCCAAACTGATCATTAATGCGTTTTCAACCTTGGCCATAGTTTCTTCATCAAGATGAGCAATTCGTTCTTTTAATCTTTGTTTGTCAATAGTCCGTAATTGTTCCAAGAGAATGACCGAATCTTTTTCCAATTGATATCGGATGGCGCTAATCGCGATGTGGGTTGGTAATTTGGCTCGTTTAATCCTGGATGTGATGGCAGCAATGATTGTCGTCGGACTATACATATTTCCAATATCATTTTGGATAATCAGTACGGGTCTGAGACCGCCTTGTTCCGAACCAAGGACCGGGTTTAGATTGGCATAATAAATATCGCCGCGATGGATCATGAAGACTCTAGTTACCTTTCACTAGAAGATTCTCATATTTCTCCAGCTCCTGGAAATCTTCTTCCATTCCATCCTCAGCTAATAGACGATTGAGCTCGCCCATTCTTTCGTAACCATCCCGGCATTTTTTCATTTTTTCGCAATAACGCCGCTCTTTTATTAATAAAAGCATCGCTTCCCGAATAAATGCGCTTCGGTTTCCTGTTTCCCGGCGGACGATCCCATCAACCTCTTGGAGGAGACTATCAGGCAAACTGACCATAATACGTTTGGCCTGTGCCATCAACCCCACCTCCAGAATGCTTCCCATTGAATATATTTATTATATACAATTTTTACGATTTCAGTCAAATGGGATTGATTCATTTGAAAATGACAATATTGGGTTGGAAATTGTTAAGGGCTTTGAATTGTGAAAATCATTGTGCTTCCTGAAAACAAACAATAATAAGAGTTCCTTCATGAACTTTAATGCTGGCTGTTTCTTCAGTAAACTCATTATGGAGCCCCCGTCCGGAATCAAGATAAAGCTCTGCATTTGTTAACGGATATAGCAGTCCCGTTGTTGTTACTCCAGTAACCTTTTGGGATAAAGGGATTAAGGAAATAGCCCATCCCGGATTGTTTCTTATCCGGATAAAGTCGCTTATAAGGAAAATATCGTGAAACTCATCTAAAAGATGAGCTTTTACGCCCTTTGATAGAGGTTTAACAAGCATACCTATATTCCCCAAAGTATGATCCAAGCGATTACCTAGACCACCTAATATGCGAATTTCTTCAGGCTCTTTAGTTAATGCGAAGTCGAGGGCCAATTCTAAATCGGTATAATCTTTATGAGTGGGAAATGAAATAATCTCAACATCAGACGCTGCCATTTGACTCAAAACTGTTTTGGAAAGGGAATCAAAATCTCCAAGCAAAACCTGGGGAAGAATACCCATTTCATCGAAATAACTACCGCCGTAATCGACAGCTATCACTAAGTCTGGTTTTGCCATGAGTTCCCGCTCCAATTGAGGTAAATGGACCGGTCCTCCACCGACAATTAATACTTTCAAGATTAACCCTCCGATAATTAATCCAGGATAAAAACAAAACACGACTCAAGGTCGTGTTTAAGAGTGCATAATTAACGTTTAGAAAATTGTGGAGCTTTACGTGCTTTCTTCAAACCGTATTTACGTCGTTCCTTCATTCGAGGATCACGAGTCAAAAATCCAGCCTTCTTCAAAGGGGAACGAAATTCATCTTCCACTTTAAGCAAGGCACGGGCGATTCCATGCCGTACAGCGCCAGCTTGACCACTGGTGCCGCCGCCATGTACGCTGGCTAAAACATCATATTTTCCTTCTGTATTGGTTACTGATAAAGGTTGTTTGACGATAAGTTCCAAAACTTTACGGCCAAAATAATCCATTACCGGCTTACCATTTACAATAATATTCCCCTGACCGGAGACTAATCGAACTTTAGCAATTGAACACTTTCTTCGACCTGTACCGTAAAAAATTGATTTGGTTGTTTTTTTAGCGCGTGGCATTTATTTTCTCCTCCTTTCTTAGGCCTTAACCTCGAGTTTTTCTGGCACTTGAGCTTGATGAGGATGCTCGGAACCACGATAAACTCGTAATTTCTTAATCATTTGCCGACCTAAGCGGTTATGAGGAAGCATACCCCAAATCGTTTTCTTGATTGCATATTCTGGCTTTTCCTGAAGTAACTTACCATAAGATAAGGCTTTTAATCCACCCGGATACATAGAATGGGTGTAATGAATCTTTTCAACCATCTTTTTTCCGGTTAGCTCAATCTTCTCAGCATTGATAACAATTACATGATCGCCACAATCGACACTTGGAGTAAATTCAGGCTTGTGTTTGCCGCGAAGAATAGAGGCGATAACTGAGGCCAATCTTCCTAAGGTTTTTCCTTCGGCGTCCACTACGTACCATTTACGCTGGACCTCACTAGGCTTAGCTAAATAAGTTGACATTTAAATTCCCCCCTGCATGAATGCTGTTGATTTCTCAATCAATTATAAGTTGAAACCAATAACTGTTTGAGAAAAAAGGGCCGTATTTGATTTACGACTTTTATATTATACCAGAAGGTTTTTGGAAAGGCAAATAAATTTATTCAATATTTTGCTTTTCCGCTACGGATTTGTGGGTGTGGGAGACGGAGCATCCAAATGTGGAGCTGTCTCCGTAATCGGCGCTGGCATTTCAACCGGGACTTCACTTTTTAAACGATATTTACGGTAATCATAACGGCTACTAGGATTCCAAAATATCCACTCTTTAAAACCGGTATTTTCAACGGCTTTGATTTGCTCCAACAATTGTTCCCTGCCATAATGATTCTTGAGCGAAAAGTCTTGAAGCCAGGGGCGAATGATAACTTTATGCGGTATATTGGCGATTTTTTGTTTGGCATCAGTTAGACTTTTAAAAACAGTCTCATAAGGTCTGCTATCAGGATCGGCAATGTTATATTCGCCACGATAATAATGGGAGGGGTAAACCATAGGACAAATAATATCGACCCCTTCAGCCACTTTTGCCATCTCTTGTCCGATTCCCATATCATCTTTAGCCGAGCACGTTAAGCCAAATACGTCTGCCGATACTTTAACTCCCAATGGTTTTAGCTCTTGATAGGCATATTTTAAATAATCCCTGATTACATCCGATTTAATTCGGCCGTCCGCCTTAGGATAACGGCAATCACGGATATTTCCATCACTGGTAAAACGTACGTAATCAAATTGAATTTCTCGGAATCCATAATTAACAGCTTCTTTGGCTATGCTGATATTATAATCCCAAACCTCTTTGTTGTAAGGATCAACCCAGTTTAACCCCTTGTTATCATGCCATAACTCCCCGGCTGAATTTTTAACCGCTAAATCCGGACGGTGTTTAGCCAAATAAGGATCCTTAAAAACCACGATTCGAGCGATGGGATAGATTTGATTTTGCCTTAATACAGTCATAATGTTTTGAGGATCATATTTCTTATAGCTGGAACCTATGATATTCACTAATGATACTTTGCTTGCATAACTAACCATTCCGGTATCGTCTTTTACATCTATGACCAATGAATTCACTTCGGTTTTATGAATAAACTCTACCACCTGATTAAATGCTTTGGTTCCTGCAATCCAGCTGGTTAAATAAACTCCTTTAACGACAGCCGGCTCAGGTACAGGCGGTAAACCATTGCTATCAGTTCCATGTTCATTACCATTCATATCATTCATTTCATGATTTTGTCCTAAAGTTTCCCGGAGCCTAAAATCAAATGCCCCGCTCACGGAAGATAACCATCTAGACTGGCGACCTCCCCGAGGATTTTTTGACTTAACACTGTTGACGCCGGTGCCTAAAACAAATATTAAGGCAAAACATATAATCACTATGTAAATCTTTGTTGCCCTGGACATCCCTAGCCTCCTGCTATAGAATCAATTAATAAGAACATTTGAAGAGGCTGTCTCAAAAGTACTTCAAAATCAATGAAATATACAATATATTGCTTCTATGAAGAAGCAATATATGTATATCTCTATCGATAAACTATCTTTTGGAATACCCCTTTTTAGAAACAATAGATATTGATATTATAAAATATTATCGGTATTCTGTGAAATATTTAGTTCCAAGTAGCAACGTGAAGTACTTTATATCCCTTTTCCTTAAGCTTTTCGACAATGGATTCTGATTGAGGGCTATCAAGTCTTAATACCAGCTCACCCCAACTATTATCACGATGGAATAAGGCCAATGAAACAATATTGATTTTTTCCAATCGAAGTAAATCTGTTATTTGAGCTATTGCGCCAACACGATCTTCCAAGTCAATGGAAATTCTGGTGCCGATTCTTTTTAAGCCCATCAAGTCAATAAAAGCATCAAATATATCCGATTCAGTGATAATTCCGACCAACTTATCCTGGTCAATAACAGGAAGAGCGCCAATTTCTTTTTCCCTCATCAATAAGGCAGCTTCTTCCAAAGTAGCATTTGGACTTACAATTACCGGATTTTTAGTCATAGCGTCTTTAATCAATAATTTGGATAAAACATAATTCAATTCCCAAACACTTAGGGTCGTTGCTTGCGACGGACTCACTTTTAAAAGGTCATCTTGAGTAATAATCCCTACTAATTTTCCGTCATGCATAACCGGAAGTCTAGCAAAATTATTCTTACGAAATATTTCACCCGCTTCGATGACAGGTACCGAATCATTAATGGTCATTGGACTTGCCGTCATTCGATCTCTTACAAACATACTTACGACCCCCTTTATAGTCATTTATAATATTAAATTCGGCAATATAAGATTTTTCTTTAGAATTTTTCGTCAACCACCAAGATAGGCTTTTCTCACTTGTTCATTTTGTGCTAATTCCCCGGCCGGCCCTTCCAATACAATTTTACCGGTTTCCAAAACATAAGCACGATGTGCAATTGAAAGTGCCATATGGGCATTTTGTTCGACCAGTAGAATGGTAGTTCCACTCTTGTTAATGTCTTCAATAATTGAAAAAATTTCTTTTACCAAGAGAGGTGCCAGTCCCATTGAGGGTTCATCCATCAACATTAATTTGGGACGGGACATTAAGGTCCTGCCAATAGCCAACATCTGTTGTTCTCCACCGCTTAATGTCCCGGCTATTTGGCGCATCCTTTCTTTTAGGCGCGGAAAACTCGCAAATACTTGTTCATAATCTTGTTTAACATTATGTTTATCCCGTCTTGTATATGCACCCATCTCTAAATTTTCCATTACAGTTAGATTAGCGAAAATCCGTCTTCCTTCAGGTACTTGGGCTAGTCCTCTTTCAACAATCTTATTGGCGGGAACACCTAACAAGGTTTGACTCATAAATGAAATATCATCAGCCCTACCTGGTATTAATCCTGATAAACTATGGAGGATTGTAGTTTTCCCTGCACCATTTGCCCCAATCAAAGTGACAATTTCGCCTTCAAATACTTCAAAATTGACATCATGAAGTGCATGAATCGTTCCGTAATAAACATTTAGATTTTTAACTGCAAGCATTGATGAATGACTAGGCATCGACACCCACCTCCTTACCGAGGTATGCCTTAATAACGAGCGGATTTTTACTTATTTCTGCGGGTAATCCTTCTGCAATGATTTGACCATAATCAAGAACCACAATACGCTCACAAATACCCATGACCAAATTCATATCATGCTCAATCAAAAGTATCGTCAGTTTAAACTTTGTCCGGATAAATTGAATCAGTTGCATCAGATCCTTTGTTTCTTGAGGATTCATTCCTGCAGCCGGTTCATCCAGCAATAATAAACACGGGTCTGTGGCTAAGGCTCTCACAATTTCTAATTTACGTTGTTCTCCATAAGGAAGGTTTTTGGCCAATTCTTTACTTTTATGATGAATATTAAAAATTTCTAATAAATCCATAGCCTTTTGGGTTATCTCTTCTTCTTCTTTGTAAAAAGAAGAGGTTCGTAATATAGCTTGTAAAGCATTATACCGTACTTTAAAGTGAAAGGCGATCCTTACGTTATCAAGTACAGTCAGGTTTTTAAAAAGCCGAATATTTTGAAAAGTCCGGGCTAAACCCATTTTGGTTATTTGATAGGGCTTAAGTTTATTAATATGCTTAAATTGATTTCCGGTATTGAAAAGAATTTCACCCTCAGAAGGAGTATAAACGCCGGTAATCATATTAAAAATAGTAGTTTTACCGGCACCATTGGGACCTATTAAACCAATCAATTCTCCGGCCTCAATTTTCAAATTAAAATTCGATACTGCTTTTAACCCGCCAAAAAATATCGAAATATTTTTAGCATCAAGAACACTCATTCACTGCCACCTGCTTTCATAACGCCTTTCCTATTAAGAAATGTCTTTTTAAACCATTTTTTTGAATCTTCAACAATTCCAATAAGCCCTGTCGGTTTAAAGAGCATAATAAAGATTAAAATTAAAGGATAAATTACCAAACGGTAATCCTGTAATATTCGCAGGAACTCTTGAAGATAAGTCAGGATAAATCCAGTGGCCACTGTTCCAACAATACTGCCCATGCCTCCTAATACAACGATCATCAAAAAATCCATTGACTTTAACCAAGTAAACATCGTGGGATTTAAATAACCGAATAATAGGGCATACAATCCGCCGCCAATCCCTGCAATAAATGCCGAAAGAGTAAAGGCAAACATTTTATAATAAAAGACATTAATACCCATGGCGTTTGCAGCGATCTCATCTTCTCGAATAGATACAATTGCACGGCCTTGAGAAGATTTAATTAAATTATTGACTAATGCTATTATGGCAACCATAAAAAAGTAAACCCAAATAAAGGATATAATCGGTCCTAAATTAATGTCATCACTAAAAGAAGGAAGGCCTTTTAGTCCAGCCGCACCACCGGTCAGGCTTTCCATATTGATCATAACAACCCGAATAATTTCTCCGAAACCAAGAGTAACGATAGCTAAATAATCTCCTCTAAGCCTTAAAGTTGGAAATCCAATAATAATTCCAAAAAGAGCTGTTATAAATCCAGCGATTATGATTGCAAGCAATAAGGGCATATGAAGCTTCATCATTAATATGGCAGTCGAATATGCGCCAATCGCCATAAAACCTGCATGCCCCAGGGCTAACTGACCTGTAAATCCTGATATTAAGTTTAATCCTAATGCTATAATCACATTGATAGCAGCAAAAGTTAAAATCTGTGCGGTATATTCATCTAAAATTCCCAAATACATTAATGCAACTATAATAATAGCTCCTGCAATTACTATAGAAAATGGAATTAGGAAATTTCTCTTTTTCTTATTCATCCGCTTCACCTCATGTTATACCTTTTCACTAATATTGCGACCCATAATTCCGGCTGGTTTTACAATTAATATAATAATCAGAATCCCAAAAGCGATCGCATCGGCCAATTGTGAAGAGATAAATCCTTTGGTTAAAGTTTCTGCGATTCCCAAAATAAGGCCACCAATCATAGCTCCGGGGATACTCCCAATACCGCCTAAAACTGCAGCCACAAATGCTTTTAAACCAGGCATCATACCCATTAATGGTTCAACTTGAGGATAAGCGCTTGCAAAAAGTATACCGGCGGCAGCAGCCAAAGCCGATCCGATTGCAAATGTAAAAGAGATAACAATGTTTACGTTAATCCCCATTAGATAAGCGGCACCTCTATCAAAAGAGACAGCCCGCATTGCTTTTCCAATTTTAGTATTATTAACAATATAATTAAGGACGATCATCAACAAAATTGAAACTACAAAAATAATAATTTGTGTTTGACTAATTTCAATGCCAAATAAATTAAGCCTAAACTTACTGGGAAGTACGGGAAATTGCCGCGGATTGGGTCCAATCAAGGGAAGAACTCTCGCTCCATTCTCTATAAAAAATGACACTCCAATAGCGGTAATGAGCCCATTAATTCGCGGAGCGCTACGTAGAGGTTTGTAACACACCCGTTCCATCAGTATTCCAATGATCGCACAGATAAGCATAGCTACAATAAAGGATAAAACAAAACTTATCGGTGTTACGAGCCATGCTGTTAGAAGAAAAAAGCCAGCAAATGCGCCCAACATTAATATATCGCCATGAGCAAAATTAATTAGCTGAGCAATTCCATAAACCATCGTATAACCAAGTGCAATTAGTGAATAAATACTACCCAAAGATAATCCATTGACTAACTGCTGCAAAAATTCTTGTGTGAATCCCATAGGATCACCCCTTTAATCATTATCCTTTGGATTAAATAGCTAGACAATTATTGTAATGCTCAAAAATAATGAGACTGTCTTTGAAGTAACTTAAAATCGGCAAGATATGCAATATGTAGTTTCTTTGTAAGAATAATCTAATATATATTGTATATCTTTAACATCTTAAACTTCCTTTTGGGACAGCCCCATCATTATTCAACTAATACTATTGACTAATAATGAATCCTCTTATTATCAAGGATTTACCGTACCGGCATATTGTGTACTTAATTTGCCATCGGCACCTTTAACAATTTTCAACATTACCGCGGATTTAATAGGGTTGTGTTTTGCATCAAACCGAATATTACCGGTAACAAATTTACGATTGGTCTTCATCATCGCAGCTTTGATTTTTTCTGAGTCTGTAGACTTGGCTCTTTGAATAGCTTCTGCCAAAATATAGGTAGCATCATAACTTAAAGCAGCCAATGCATTAGGGGTAGATTTATATTTAGCTTCAAATTTCTTTACGAAATCTTTAATAACTGAGTCATTGGCTTCCGGAGAATAGTGATTGCAATAGTAACAATTCAATACTTCATCGCCAGCATTATTGGTGATTTCATCCCAGCCATCGGCGCCAAGCAGCGGAACAGTAATTCCTTGGGCTCTTACTTGTTTTGCAATGAGGGAGATAGTATTATAATAATCAGGTATAAAAATGACTTCCGGATTTACAGCTTTAATTTTCGTTAATTGAGCATTAAAATCTTTATCACCGGCGCTATAGGTCTCGGAGGCGACCACTTTACCGCCTAGGGCTTTAATCTTCTGAGTAAAGTTAGTCATTAGTCCCTTTGAATAATCGTTCGTAATATCATATAAAATTGCAGCTTTTTTGGTTTTTAGCGTTTCATAAGCATACTGAGCAGCAACTTCACCCTGGAAAGAGTCCTTATAACAAGATCTAAAGATTAAATCACCGGCATCAGTCACTGCATCATTGGTAGATGTAGGTGTAATCATAATAAGCTTTTTAGCTTGACTATACTTAGTTACAGCTAAAGAACATTTACTGGTCATCGCGCCAATAAAGCCAACAATTTTATCCCGGGCAACTAATTTTTTTAAGGCATTCATGGTTTTATCCGGGCTATTTTCATCATCTTCAACGACCATTTCAATTTTCTTTCCTAGTATGCCACCTTTGGCATTAATCTCTTCTACAGCCATCAAGATAGCATCTCTAGATTCAGTTCCGTAAGCAGAAACTGCTCCACTAATTGGTAAGACCGTACCCAATTTAATAGTGCCGCCAGCTCCTTGAACAGACACCATCGCAAATACCATTGTAACTACTACGACCAGTGCCAAAATCTTACCTTTACTCATAAAATGACCTCCTCCTTTTTTTATAACAACTTTTCATAATAGATTAATTGAAACTTCGAGTTGTTATTTATGAAAATTATAGATCAGCAAAGTTAAATTCGCAATGGAGTT
>JAEZKW010000326.1 GCA_023415375.1 Bacillota bacterium | reverse complement strand
GGCTCTTCGCCGGGGATATAAGGGATTACATTTTCAGTCATATCCATGGCCGAGAGTCCCGGAGTACGTCCGGCCCCGGACATTGCCTGTTGCGATACCATAATCACTTGTTTGACTCCAAAGGAATCTAAAACCGGTTTTAAGGAAACGGTCAATCCGGAGATGGTGCAGTTGGATTTGGGAACGACGAAACCTTTCCAACCGCGGTTTTTCCGTTGAACATCCAATAATTTGGCTTGCTCCATGTTGATTCCGCCGATTAAAATCGGGGTATCGTTTTCAAAACGAAAAGCGGAAGCAGTGCTGATGACCGGTGTCGTTTTAGCGAATTTGGGTTCCAGTTCTTTGGCGATCCCAGCATCAACAGTGGAAAAAATCATATCGACACTGGTTGCATCAAATTCGGCGGCATCTTCCACCATCATTTCCGCAATATCTTCCGGCATTTCTTCCGGGCACCACCATTTGGAAGCGCCGCTGGCATCCTTTAAAGCATCGCGATATTTTTTACCGGCAGAACGTTCCGAAGCTGCCAGTTTGGTGATTTTAAACCAGGGATGATTGTTTAAACAGACGATCGCCTGTTGACCCACGATACCGGTGGCCCCGACAATTGCAATTTTTAACATTGGACAACCCCCATTAAGCGCGCATGCGCCTATCTAAAATTATTACTGATTATACACTTTAAAGTCGTGAAAATAAAGAGCAAAATGCAGGTTTCTTCAAAAATTTACAAAGGCCGAGGCCGTAAATTAATTTACACCGGCCGCCGTCGGCTTGATTCATAATAATCTATTGACAATAAATGAATGATCGTTTATTATAAAAATATAAATAGGGGTGCTCCGATGAGAAGAAGAGATGATGAAAAAGAAAGAAGTATAAAAGAAGCAGTCATTAAGTTAATCCTTCAAGAAGGTTTTCAAGGTACTTCGATTTCAAAAATTGCTAAAGAGGCGGGAGTTTCTCCAGCAACGGTATATATCTATTTTGAAAACAAAGAAATCATGCTTCAGGATATTTACCGTGAGTACTCAGAAGAAATTTTTCATTATCTTTTAAGTAGAGTCCATCAAGAAATGGGGGGACGGCAACTTATCGAAATACTGATGAGAAGTTATTATAACTATATTCAAGAACATGAAGAAATTTTTCACTTTGTCGACCAGTTTTCAAATTGTCCCTCATTAGCCAGTGGTTGTTCAGAAATAAACGGCATTTGCAAAATTAATCATTTGATAGTAGAGATGAAAAATAAACACATTATCAAGGATTATAGTAATGATAATTTGTTTGCAGTTATATTTTATCCGGTAAAATCAATTGCAGTCAATAACCACAAAACTGAAGCAGAAAGAGCCGAGTTGCTTCAAGAAATGATACAAATTATACAGGACGCTTTACTCATATAAAAATTTTGAAAGCGAGATAATTTTGTGAAATCTTATTATCACAAGATAATCTCGTAATAATTTAATAAATAATTAAACGAGTGTTCACTTATGAATGCTTGTGAAGGAAGGGTGAATCGATTGATGAATTTTGACAAAAACAATCAAGAAGGAATGGTTATCCCGATATCGGATACTGTTTTACTGCCAGGTGTAATTTCTATACTTTGGGTAACCAAGCTTAGTGAGGAGGAACTTGAAAATTTAGAAAAGGAAGATATCATCAACATTGCATTACCCCTAAAACAAAACTTTAGTCGAAAACGATTAAAAGAAGAGGATTTTTACAGGGTAGGTGTTTCCTTTAAAGTTGATGAAGTGGAGCAAACAGAAAAGGGTTATCGGCTTAAGATTAAAGTTTTAAATAGAGTGGAAATGAAAAGCCTTAGGATTGGAACTGATTTTATACATGCTGAATATGATATTTGCCCTGATGATATCGATCTCAATGAAAAGAGCCAGGCAGAAATGCTAGGTTATCTGAAAAAAATTACTCATGAACTCAGTGAGAAATACACAGGGTCAGAGCAATTTATGAAAGTGTTTGATGAGTTAAAGGACTTAAATTCACTTATGATGTATTTATCGCAATTTATGCCAATATCCAATAGTGAAAAGTATGATTTACTTGAAACACAGTCCTTGAAGGAGAGAAGCGTAAAGTTTATCGATTATCTTATCAAACTAAAGGAAACTGTGGAATTACAGCTTGAGATGGCAGAGAGATTTTCCGAAAAAGCCAATAAAAATTATCGAGAAACAGTACTCAGGGAACAATTAAAAGCTATTCAAGAGGAATTAAATGAAGGTAAGGGAGCAGGCACTAAAAAGGATAACGATTATTTAAGCAAAATTGAAGAAGCTGGTATGCCACGTGATATAAAGAATACTGCTCTTGATGAATTAAATAAATTGGAAGCTGGGGGTCCTAATAGTCCGGATTATAATGTTATTCGTAATTACTTGGATCTGTTGGTCCAACTACCTTGGAAAAAGGGTGAAGCAAAACCGATTAATTTAGGGGAAGCGAGACGAATTTTAGATGAACAACACTATGGCTTGGACAAAGTGAAGGATCGAATCATACAGCATTTAGCTGTAATGCAGCTCAAGAAAGATAAAAAGGGTTCTATTCTATTACTTGTAGGTCCTCCTGGAACAGGAAAGACAAGTCTGGGTAAGAGTATTGCCGAAGCACTGGATAGAAAGTATGTTCGTTTGAGTTTGGGCGGGATTCGAGATGAAGCGGAGATTAGAGGACATCGCCGGACTTATATTGGAGCTATGCCGGGAAGAATTATTCAAAGTATCAAAAAGGCCGGGGAAAACAATCCGGTTATGGTTTTAGATGAAGTGGACAAGCTGATGATTGGCGGTTATAGTGGCGATCCGGCCAGTGCTTTACTAGAGGTGCTTGATCCGGAACAAAACAACAGCTTTACCGATCATTATTTGGATCTGCCCTATGATTTGTCAGATGTTTTCTTTATTGCTACCGCTAATTCTCTTGAAAGTATTCCCGGTCCGTTGTTGGATAGAATGGAAGTTATTCAAATCTCCAGCTATACGATAAATGAAAAGTTCCATATTGGAAAAAATCATTTAGTCCCGGCAGTTCTCGCAGAGCATGGATTAACAGCAGAACAATTCGTTATTGAAGATGATGTGTTACAAAAAATAATTAGTGACTACACTTTAGAAGCTGGAGTCAGGGGATTAAAAAAACAATTGGCTGCTCTTGCCAGAGTAACCTCCGAGAAAATAGTATCAAATCAAATAGAATTGCCTTACAAAGTTAAAATGGAGCAATTAGAGGAATTGTTAGGAAAACAAGTTTCCAGACATGACAAGGCGGAGCTGGATAATCCACCGGGAGTTGTCACAGGACTGGCATGGACTCCGGTTGGAGGAGAAATACTTTTCATTGAAGCCACGGATATGTCAGGAAGTGGAGAAGTTACCCTAACAGGTCAACTAGGTGATGTGATGAAAGAATCAGCTAGAATTTCTTTAAGCTTATTAAAATCAAGATTACCCATTAACTCGATTAATTTTAAGGAAAGAGATTTACACATTCATGTTCCATCAGGGGCGGTTCCCAAGGATGGTCCATCTGCGGGTATTACATTATTTACTGCCCTGGCTTCCTTAGTCACAGGCATTAAGGTGGATTCCAAAATTGCAATGACAGGGGAAATAACTTTAAGAGGAGCCGTATTGCCAATCGGTGGTCTCAAGGAAAAATTACTAGGGGCCCAAAGAGCGGGTATAACAAAAGTTTTGATTCCAAAGGACAATGTGGTTGACCTTAAGGACGTGCCTGAAGAAGTGAAGAAGCAACTTGCAATTATACCTGTAGAGACTATCGAAGATGTGCTTAAAGAAACTTTGGGGATTTCCTTGCCTAGAATAGAGCATGTGTTTAATCAGAAGGCGGTATCTGGTGAGATTATGGATAGGGCATCGTAGATTGGTTAATCCAGATGCCCTATATCCAGACTTTCCAAAATATTTTTATAGAAAAGAGGAAACGAAAATGATCGTAACAAAAAACACTTTGATTGGCGAAGTCTTAAATGCAGACCAAACCACTGCGCCTTATTTTTTAGAGATGGGAATGCATTGTCTGGGTTGTCCTTCTTCCACTGGTGAAAGTCTGGAAGAGGCTTGTTTGGTACATGGTGTTCCAGTACAGGAACTCATTGATAAACTAAACAACCATATTTCAAAATAAGAAGGAGA
>JAEZKW010000262.1 GCA_023415375.1 Bacillota bacterium | reverse complement strand
ATTGGCAGCTCCTAAATGCAAGCTTTTTATTGATTAATTGGCATTTCATTTGCATTTTTCCTGCCGTTTTATTTAAATTTATTCATTCCTGATATGGGTTTTTGCGTTTTTCAGGAGCCCCTAATTAAAAATCATTAAGATATGGAACATATCAGAAATTCAATATATAGCTTCATCGAATATTTTTATTTCAATATATTGTATTCCCTATCATTCGTGCGCCTGCGCACGAATTTACTTTTGGGACAGCCCAATTTACCATCGATGCACTGAGTCCGTCAGGAAATATTGATTCGAATTTCGATGCAGAGGGCAAAAAAAGTTTGCAGGAGACACCGTTCAGTGGTAACATTTATAGCGGTGGCCAAGTAATTTAGATACGGGACATCTGCTGCAATATCGAGCTATAAACCTATGGATTCGGAGAATAATTGTGCTACTTCTTAGGCCAAAGCTTGTACTGATTTTTCACTGACCCGATGGCCTGCTCCCCCGGCGATAGCATTAGCCCATTTACCACATTTATCACCCCAGCGGGCTATCGGCTCCCCTTCCAAATCCACTTGAATGACTTCGCAAGCATTCGGACAACCGTCACAATTGAAGGTTCTTGGCGTAAACTGTAGATCTGCCGTATCAAACCCGGCAAATTTGGTTAGTGCGTTGTTTTTTTCAATATAGTCTTTGGCAAGGAGTGCGGCGCCGATGGCTCCCATAACATTGAAATGTTTTGGAATAATGATTTCATGTTTCAATTCTTTTTCTAAAGCCGCCACAATTCCCTTATTGGCGGCCACACCGCCCTGAAAAACATACGGGGGTTCCAAGATTTTTCCCCGGCATAGATTGGTCAGATAATTCCGGATCAATGCTTCACAAAGTCCTTTGATGATATCAGCCTTTGAAAAACCGAATTGTTGTTTGGCAATCATATCGGACTCCGCAAATACCGTACACCTGCCGGCAATCCGGATATTTTCAGTAGATGAAAGGGCTAGATCCCCAAATTGTTCGATAGGAATCTTGAGCCGTTCCGCTTGATGGTCCAAAAAAGAGCCGGTTCCAGCGGCGCAAACGGTATTCATAGCAAAATCTACAACCATTTGATCACGGAGTAAAATGACCTTGGAATCCTGACCGCCGATTTCAAAAATGGTCCTAACTTCCGGATAATAATAGGTAACTGCTGTAGCATGAGCCGTAATCTCATTCTTCACAATATCGGCTCCGATGATTATTCCGGCCAGCTGCCTGCCGCTGCCGGTTGTCCCGACTCCAACAACCTGGAGATCCGGTTTTTCCTTTTGAAGTTGCTTAATCCCTTTTTTAATGCATTCCAAAGGTTGCCCGTTGGTCCTTATGTATTGCTGGGATAAAATTATACCGTCCGGACTGACTGCGACGATATTGGTACTGACCGAGCCAACGTCAACTCCTAAAAACGCCTTCGTCATTTTCTTCCTCCTAGGCAGTGATTTGAGATTTTTTGGATCGTAATAGTTCCACAAATGCTTCAATGCGGGTTAGATTATTGGCAATACCCGATTGTTCATCAAGCGCCAATGTTAAAATCGGAATTTCATGATCCCGGGAAATTTGTGGAGCAATGCTTTGGGTTACCAGCTCCGGTAAACAAGCAAAAGGCATCAGGTGAATAATTCCATCAAAACCTTTTTTCTTATACTCGAGAATACTCCCAATATTTTCTATTTCATGTCCGCCAATCGGAATCTCCATATACTGTTTACCGGCTTTCATTATAGCGGTGTTGCATTTACCCAAAAACTTCGGTAAATTGTCATCAACCCATGTTGAAATACACATGGACCTAGAAACTTCGCATCCAAGATTGCCCATAACCTCCGCTATGTTCATGTTAATAGAAGATTCCATGACTACGAATATTTCACCGACAATTCCAATCCGGATTTTCTGATTTTCAGAGACCTCTCTAACAGGGAGTGTCTTTAGCATGGCCAGACCTTCCTGATAAAGGCGCCGTACATCTTGAAGAGTATAAGCCTCATCATAAAAACTCTTGATTATCTTATCAAAGGCCTTGGTAAAAGAACCTCTTTCCACTTCATATGCTCTATTTTGTTCTACAATTTTCTGCAAATGATCAATTACCTGCGATAACCGGTATGCAATAAAAATCACGCGGGCGATTTTTAGCCAAGAATTTTTTCCTTTCAGTAAGCGGATATTATTCCAAAACCGGCCTGGATCCTCAAAAATACTATCAAATACAATAATATTTACATCATAACCTAAGCTTTGAAGAGTTCTACGATGGACCTCATTATAAAAACCTGCCCGGCAAGGTCCGTTACCACCGGATGTCACAATGGTATCCGCACCCATCTCCAAGGCTTCGATATAAGAACCCAAGACAACTTTATAAGGGAAACAGGCAAACTCGGGGCTATATTTGACACCCAAATTAATTGTATATTGACTAGGGCGGGGTGGTTGGATGACTTCATGACCCAATAGTTCAAAAACTTTATAATAAACAATCGTCGACCCCATATAAGGGAAAGTTATTTTCATCTAGGCGCACTCCATTTTCGATTTCTTCTTGGCTATCATATCTACAAAGGCTTCGACCCTGGTCTGCAAATGGCTTTCACCCGTATGTTCATCAATACGGACTGTCATAAAAGGCTTTTGATATTTTGCCGAATCAAGCTCCAACACTTTGCCTAAAAAAGAATCAGGCCCGCATCCAAAAGCAGTTACATGAATGACGCCGTCAAATCCTGGATCCTCAAAGAAATGGTAAGCACCCGCCAGGAGTTTATTGGAAAAAGTCCAAAACAGTGTCCGCGGGAACCTTTTCAGCTGTTTTTGAATTATATTGTGATCCAACATTTCAAAAGTAACCACATCAGCGCCAAGTTCCCGCAACCGGTTTAAAATGTCCATGCTGATAAAATTATCATAGACATTATAAACATAACCGATAACACCGATCTTCAGCGGTAATTTCCCCTGGGCTTGTTGCTTCCCATTGAATATTCTTTCATTAGCCTGTTTACAATCATTTTGGTCTGTAAGGCAGAATTTTTGAAAAGTCGCCCACCGTGCCCGGGCTTTATGTATGGCCTGTTTAATTCGACGTTGATCATCGGTAAAATGTTTACCCATTGCAATATATTCATGACTCTCAGAAATATCGTCAGTTTTGGAATTTAGATGATGGGTCAGCATTTTTCCTCTGAGTTCGGGGACAGTTTGTCTTAACATATCGGGAAGCCCCAAAAATTTGGGACAAAAAGTATCCCCTTTCCAAATTGAAACAAAACGAGGTATATAAACATAATCAACCTGTTTTTCCAGTAAATCGACTACATGGCCAGTATAAATTTTCATCGGCACACATATCTCCGGAACCGAATGGCGTAATCCTTTATCTAAAATCGACTTATTGGTAGGAGAAGTCTCGATAGTTTCCTGTCCTAGCTCTTCAAAAAATGTTTTCCAAAAACTGATATAAAAAGGATGAAGTAATGCGGATGGAATGCCGACTTTCATGATTTACCCTCCAACTGGTTGATTAATTCGAGTGCATTAGTGAATTTGCCGATAGTTCGATAATATCAAGTACCTGATCGATTTCTTTTTCAACTTCGCCTCGATCATATCGAACCGAAAAAATATGTTTTTGAACAGCCAAGGTAACAATGGTGCCAAAGCAAATTCTCAGTATGGTGCATGCTTTATCCTTTGAGACTCCCATTTTAGCGGCTATTAAATGTTCAACAATATCAATAAGTTCATATAACTTCACAAAAAGCTTATTCTCAGCCAAGTTCATTAGTTCGTCGTTGTACTGCACTTCCATTAAAACAATTTTAACCAACTCAAAATTATTCTCCATAAATTCAAAGCGATCTGCCAGTATGGTTTTTAAAAAATCGCGGGTTGGGTAATCTTTCGATATTTCCAACTTTTCAATGAGTGGAGCAATATCGATGTTATCAAGTAGCTGGCCCATTGCTTTCTGTACGATCTCTTGTAAAAGCGATGATTTGTCTCGATAATACTTAAATATAATGGTTTCCGATAATCCGGCCTCTTTGGCTATGGAAGCAGTGGTTGTGGCTTTAAAACCATTCAGCGCAATCAACTTAATGGCAGAATTTAAAATTTTCTCTTGAGTTGCCGCTTTTTTATTATTCATTCACTACTCCTTATTTATAAACCCATCCCTAAAACACAAAAAAGTAAGTATTTACTTACTTTTAAGTATATCATTCCAGATTCATTCATGCAACTTTTTTACAATTTTTAAATCGGTTTTCAATTCAAAACGATTATCTTTTTATACTCTTTTTTTACATGTTAGTTCATTAATCGTCACTTTAAACATTTTCATGGCATTCAAGTGTTGTTCTTGATATGTAAAAGTCGGTTCTTCTCACAGTATCTCTCCTTTTTTCGTATCTTAAATTAAAATCCGTTCATTACCGGGGTTTTAAGTATCATCCTGGTTTACGCCGATCAATCGTTATTTTTCTCTTCTTTGCTAATGATACTATCAAAACTCTTTTTATATAAAAAACCACTGATAATCAAACCGAAAATCGGGTCGGCTTTCCAAAAGCCAAAAAAATAGTTAAGACAAAGCCCAAATAGTAGACCCACTGTAATGAACATATAAACCCATAGATTATAGAAGCCCATCTTAATGGTAGTTTTGGTCGAATCTTGATTGTGATAAAACCAGTAAGTTAAAGCCGGCACAAGGGCTAAAGAACAAAGTGCAATGATGATTCCAACCAATGATCGTAATGGAGGTGTTTTTAAAATTAATATTTTGAGGGATTGAATTAATACCCAAGATCCCCCAAAAAATGAGACGATTGCTACCGATAATATTGGCTTGTTTAGGGTCGTTCCTAGGATAAAGGATTTTTCCCGTAAAGCCTTATGAAGGCGCCTAACAGTAATAAAATTACTTACAGTTTCAATCAGGCTCATGAAGCCAAAACCAATTAAAGCAATACTTTGAGCCACTACACCAAAAATAGTTGCAAAAACGCCTTCTAGAATGTTATAAAAAACAACAATATATTGAATTTGGGATTTTGATTTGTTGATCAATTTATACCTCGACTTATCAATGAAAATTTTTAAGTTTTAATAAATTATTTACAAAGTCCACATCCTTCTATTCGAATAAAACCTGTTCTTCTTTAGAAATACTTGCAACTTTTGATAATTATAATGAAAATACGTTTTATTATAACTTATCGCGTAATAGGGATAAATGTTAAACTTCATAAAAATTTGTTATGGTTTTATTGTAAAATTATGCTATTGGTAGTAAATTTAATATAGTAAACAACATAATAGATAAAAGCAAATCCGGTGAAAACCGGAGACGCAAAGCCACGGGTCTAAAGCAGTTTCCTTAAAAAAAGCTATGATCGCCGAGCCGCCTAATTGATGTTTTTTTTTATTTTTGTTACCTTTATCTTTTGGAGAAAAAATGCTCATTTTATCAATCAACAATGTAACCAATCAAATGCAACTGGCAAGAAATATCTATTCCGCTGATGGGAATACTTTACTTGCTGCAGGAACCCGTTTAAATGATAATTTCATAAATAAATTAAAACAATTCGGTATATCCACCGTTTATATTTCCGATAAATATATCGGTAAAATCGAAGTTGATGAGTTAGTTAAAACTCAGACTAAAAATGAAGCAATACGAATCACCAAAGAAGTCATGAACAACATTCGCCTAGGAAAGACCTGGAATGGTGAAGATATTCACCAAGTCATTGTCAGTATCATCGATGAATTATTTAGGAATCAAGATATTTTATATAACTTGGTAGAAATTAGAGCCATGAACGATTATCACTATGGCCATAATGTGGCTGTTTGCGTATTATCTCTACTGACCGGAATTAGCTTACATTACAATAATCAGAAGTTAAAACAACTTGGGACCGGAGCCCTTCTTCATGATGTTGGAAAATCTAAAATTTCATTGAAAATCCTCAATAAAAAAGGCAGTCTGACAGAGGAAGAATACGATGAAGTTAAAAAACATCCTGAACTTGGTTACAATATCTTAAAACAAAGTAACAATATCAATGAGGAAGAAGCTTATATCGCTTGGCAACACCATGAAAGGTTTGATGGCTCCGGATATCCATTAGGCCTTCGAGGTAAAGAAATCTGTGAGTCCGCACGAATCGTAATGCTTGCTGATGTTTACGATGCAATGTCAACGGATCGAGTTTATCGAAAGAGGTTTTTACCTCAAGAAGTAATTGAATATATTCGCGACCAAGGACAAATTCAATTCGATCCAGAGCTATCAAAAATGTTTTTAGAAAATATTGCTCCGTTCCCAGTCGGGAGCATGGTCCTCCTTAGCAATGGTCAAAAAGGAGTTGTTATTAAAGTCACCAAGGACTTTCCGGCTCGCCCATTGATTAAGATAATATTTGATCATAACGGTAATTCGATAAAGGAACCAGTGGAAAAAGATTTAAAAAAAGACTTAACATTATTTATCCTTAAAACCCTCAAAGATAATGAGATAGGTTCACATTGAAAGACGTAAGTCATTAAACACTGACCTGATTCCAAAATTCATAGCATCCCCCACGCGCTCTCCACAGTATTTTTCATCAACATAGCAATCGTCATGGGTCCCACTCCACCGGGAACCGGAGTCAGCCAACCAGCTACTTCCGATGCAGAATTAAAATGAACATCTCCCACCAACTTACCTTCAGCATTGACACTGGTTCCTACATCAATCACCACCGCTCCCGGTTTAATCATTTCACCCCGGATTAGTTCGGGTTTGCCTACTGCAGCGATTAATATATCGGCCCTTCTGCAAATTGCCGCAAGATCGCGAGTTTTGGAGTGACAGACGGTAACTGTGCCATGTTCCCTTAAAAGTAATATTGCCTGGGGTTTGCCTACAATATTACTACGGCCGACCACGACGCATTCTTTTCCCTGAATCGGCACTCCGGTTTCCTTAATGAGTTCCATCACTCCTGCCGGTGTGCAAGATAGAAAACCGGGAATGCCAATCACCAATTTACCAACGCTGATGGGATGAAAACCATCAACATCTTTTGATGGAGCAATCCTTTCAATAACTTGTTCTTCATTTAAATGTCCCGGTAAAGGTAATTGAACTAAAATACCATGGATTTTAGGGTTTTGATTCAGATCATCAATCAAGCGAATCAATTCGACTTGGGTTATATCCTCAGCCAAGGCATGTTCCTCGGAGTATATGCCCAGATCGGCACATGCCTTCTTTTTCATATTTACATATTTGCGCGAAGAAGGATTGTCCCCTACGATGACGACAGCCAGTCCCGGCTGCTTCCCCTTTCGTGTTAAATCAGCTATTTTCGGCTTTAATTCCGCTTTGACTCTTGCGGCTACTGCCTTTCCATCAATAATTTCAGCAGACATACGATCACCTCTAAAATTCCAATTTTTCTTCACGATAGGCTGTGATAAAATTCAAAGCATATTCATCCTGTTCCAACAAAACTTCTGCGGCCTGTAATAATGACATCAATCGCTTATCGATGGGGTCGAGGATCGCTGAATCCAGCCCGGCCATCATCGCCATAATCAAGAAGGTTTGATTCAGCAGTTTCCTTGCAGGTAATCCAAATGAAATATTCGAGAGGCCGCAGATAGTATGGATACCCGGAAATTCCCGGTTAATCTTTTTAATGGTTTCAAAGACGACTCTTCCATAATGCCCGCCGGTACTCACCGGACGAACCATTGGATCTAGATAAATATCAGATAGACCAATCCCGGCTTTTGTTAGTTGATTGACTAAGTCAGCTGCTAGCTGAAAGCGTTCTTCGGCGGTTTCCGGCATGCCATTGTCATCCATTGCCAAAGCCACAATCGCTGTCTTATAATCTCTTACCAGCGGTAATATTGCAGCGAGCCGCTGGTGCTCCCCGGTAATAGAATTTATCAACGGTTTTCCCTGATGTACTTTTAAAGCCCTCTCCAAGGCAACTGGATTTGGACTATCGATTGAACAAAGACCGCCCGTAGCATCCTGAACCGTTTTAACCAGCCACTCCAAGGTCTCCGGTTCTTCTTCGATCAAGGTGCCGCAATTCACATCGATGTAAGAAGCGCCTGCAGCAATTTGTAAGTCAGCTTCCCGGGCAATCAACTGATGATCCCTAGCGATAATTGCCGGGGCTATCGCTTTACGGCTGCTATTAATTCGTTCTCCAACAATGATCAATTCATTTCCCTCCCACTTATCTTTGATTTAACCTGAAAGGTAGAGATTTCAACATCCCAAAATCTATTTTAACAAGACTAAAATAATTCCAATTGTTTAGCTTGCCCATCATGACTCTTTGCCACCATCTTTTCTAGCACATCCGAAGGAATGAGTTTGAAAAAACGCGAGGCTTCAACCGGTATTTGTTCCCCATAGCGGGTCCGGAACCGCGAATTCAGTAGATAAAGCTGCTGTTTCGCTCTGGTCACACCCACATAGAATAATCGTTGTTCTTCGGCAACGGTATCGGGAACCGGCTCTGTACCATAAGGTATAAGCCCTTCCTCCACACCGGTGATAAAAACGACTGGAAACTCCAGCCCTTTGGCTGCATGGATTGTTGAAAGGGTAATGGTTTCAGTACCGACAGTCCGGTCCCCTTTCCGAAAAATATCGGCTTCAGCGGCAAGGGGAAGTGAGCGAAATAACTCATCCATACTCCCATAATTCTCGCAAATCTTTTTTAACCGTTCCAATTCTTCGGTTTCCACTGGGTCCATCCGTAATACCCAATCATCAATAATTTCAAAAGTTTTCTTGGACATTTGGGCCTTATAGTATTGTACAACTCCATAAAACTGACGCAATTGATTGAACTTTTCTGCTGCCAGCCCGGTATCCAATAGATTACTCAGTTGTTTTGTAGATTGAAGCATGATCAAATCTATCAACTCATCAACATCGGCATTTTTAAAGCCCCAACGGGGTTGTCGCAAATTCGCCCGCAATAAAAAAAGGTCGTCAGGACTTTTTAGGTAGCGGAAGAATGTTAAAAAGTCTTTAACGGTTGAAGCCTCCAAGGTTCCAGTAGGCCCTATAACCCGGTAAGGGAGCCCGGCAGCTGATAATGCCTGTTCTATCGCGATAGCTTGTTTTGAGGTTCGGTATAAAATAGCCACATCATTGAAGCTATATGATCCGCCATATAATTTATTATTTTTGTTTCCCTTTCCTCCCCGGTTGTGGGCCGAGATCATTGTTGATCCCCCCAACAAATCGTTTATCTCATCCACAATAAATTTTGCCGTCGCTTTTTCACTGGGTGCTTCTAAATGAATGATCACCGCTGGATCAGTCTGGCTATTTTGAGGGAGGGTTTGCCGATATTGTGATGGAATCAAGGAATTGGCTGCCTTAACCAAAATCGATGAGGCCCGGTAATTGTGACTGAGATGAAATGAAACGGCCCGACTTTCAGTCTCCAGTTCCTTGAAAAAGCGGGCACTAGCCCCCCGGAAACCATAGATTGATTGATTGGGATCACCGATCACCATCAGATTTTGATTGTCTTTGGCCCATAACTTGATTAATTTGTATTGAATCGGATTAATATCTTGAAATTCATCAACCAGTAGGTAGCGGAACTGCTGTTTGATAGGTAAAAGCCACCCTGGATTTTCTTCCCATAGTTCGAGGGCATTTAATAAAACATCGTCAAAATCCAAACGTTGATATTGTTGTAAACATTCTTGATATGCCTGATATATTTCGGCAACTTTCGAGGGTATTGTTAATTCGGTATCCCAAAGATATTTATTTTTTATTAAAGAGATAATCAAGGCAGCCTCGCGGGCAGTCATCGGAACACGGTTACGCCGTAATACTTCCTCAATAATTTCACGGGCTTCATATTCATCCACAAGTTTAAAGGTAGGGGGCTGTGGATTTTGGTTTAAAATCCGCCAGGCAATGCTGTGAAAGGTTCCCAGATTTAATCGGTTGACCCTTTTATCGCCCTTAAAGAGCGTTATGATCCTGGATTTAAGCTCTGCAGCTGCTTTATTAGTAAATGTCACCCCGGTTATTTCCCCAGGATTGACATCCTTTTCTCGAATTAAATAGGAGATTTTTTCTACTAACGTTCGAGTTTTTCCGGCGCCTGGACCGGCAATAACAACTGATACCGGATGATCGCTATGAATAATTTCTAATTGTTCCGGGCTCAATTCTCTCTCCACCGGACTCAACTCTCCCGCTTGTTTAATCTGGGAGGCAATTTCTTTCATAATTGAACCCAATAACGGTCCTTTGGGTTTTTCAATCACTGTTCCCGGTTCAAAAAGAGCGGCTTGCCCCTTCAGGGCTTGACGATCATCTTCCCGGAGTACCGAAATGATGCCATAGGCCCCATCGAAACCTGGTTGTACTGAAACTTCACCAGCCCGCAAACGCCGTATACCTTCCGCCACCAAAACTCCCGAAACCTTGGCGATATCCGCCAGGTTCGTTTCCCGTAAAACCATTAACTCCGGCCCAAAACTTCGCAGTAAGTCAAAGTATAACCGTTCAACCTTTTGAGAGGTTATGCCGCTATGAATTGCCGACCCAATAATCTCCCGCAAAGGAACTAAGCTTTCATACGAGGAAGAACCTTCGGGTTTAAAACCAAATGGACGATCGGCGAGTTCAATGACCCGATGAAGCACACCTACAGTGACCTTCCGTCCACAAACCGGGCAGATACCGGCTTTTAAAATCGTTTCTTCAGGCGTAAGGCATACTTCACAATTCCGATGGCCGTCGTAATGGTATTTGCCCTCTTCTGGAAAAAATTCAAGAGTCCCGGTGAACCCCGCCCCATCCTTGCGCTGGAGCGCATTTTTCAAACCCTGATAGGAAAACTCCCCATTAAATAGATTGGCTTCCCTGGCTAAGTTGGTTGGATTGTGCGCATCCGAATTGGACACCAAAGTAAAGCGATCCAATGCCGACCAGCGCCAATTCATAGCCGGATCGGATGATAAACCGGTCTCAAGGGCAAATATATATTGAGTCAAATCTTCATAACATTCTAAAATATCATCAAAACCTGAGTTGGAACCGAAAACTGAAAAATGAGGAGTCCAAATATGTGCGGGAATAAAGATTACTTCCGGGCAGGCATTCAAAATCAATTCCAATAAGCGATGGCTATCCATACCCAAAATAGGCCTACCATCGGCCCGGATATTCATTCCTATTTCTTCCAATTGGTCGCTAATATGATCAGCCGCTTCCAAAGAGGGTAGGATTACCAGATGATGTACCTTCCGTACTCGACCATTCTTCTTGTATATGGTACTAAGTTCACCGGTTATTACAAAACGTACTTCGGGCCTACCCGGTATTTCCGGCGCCTTATTATCCTTTAATCGGTAGAATCCCGGCTCTGCAGGGATGAGATTATCACGCAATTCCTTCCGCCATCCCGGATGGGTAAAATCACCACTGCCGACTAAAGAAACCCCTTTTAGACCGGCCCAGCGATATAAATTCTCCGGGTTACATTCTTTACTGGTAGCCATGGAAAAATGAGAATGTATATGTAAGTCAGCAACCCAAGGCAAAAAAATCACTCCTAACTCAACAAAATCACGTAATTTCAGTACAGCATTAAAAAATTTACCTTTGGTACAATTTCCACGAACTTGATAATATTTTCAGTAGATTGTATAAAACTCTTCATTAGCCCAGTCTCTTAACATAGTTCAAAAATTGTAATTTCCACAAATATAAAATTTAAACCTGCAAGAAACTTTAAATGACAAGAAATTTTTTACCCAAAATTATCTTTGAAAGTATAGTCATCCGTCCTAGTTTCAAACATTTTATCGTTTTACCACCAGTTAATTATTATTCGAAGCAAAAAAAAAACCAAGGTTGATGGTTTTTTAATGGAGCTTATAATTTAAATTTGTTAACCGGTTATATTTTTATTCTTCTCATTTAGGTTGCAAATACTCGAACACCATGAACAGAACCTCTAGGATAAATAAGATTACTACCGCCCACTCTAGACGGAACATACGAATAGAATGACTGACCGATGTAAATCCATCAAGAATATTCTTTAAGGTATTGGTTTTTTGCTGAAGTATCTCATATCTGTCATTTAGTTCAAAAAAATCGGCCATTTGATCGTAAAAAGTCCCGGCTAAACTATGTATCCAAGTACTATCGGGTTTATCCAGGATCATAATATAAGCAATGGTATTGTATTCATGACGAACAATCTGAGCGGTCGCCTTGGCTACCTCTTTATCGCTAATATGGAGTTTCCCTTTTTCCAGACGATCGATGACCCCTTCAACTTTATCTAAAACTGTCTCCATATGTTCTTCAATTCGCTCAAGGGCAACCGATTTTGCAATCACTGTAGAAATCAATTCCGGATAAAAATCGGCGAACATTGGAACTGTCACATATTGGTCAGTAAATTCAAGTTGCGATGATGGATTTATCCTAAGTTCATAATCATCCGAGTAAACTTGGGTGTTCTGAATATCAAAGTTTGGCTGAAAGCGACGCAAATACTCGAAAAAGCATTCTATATCGGCAGGGGTATTATTGATAAATACAACACTTCCAAAAGAAAAAATCAGTACTAACTTTTCTGGAACTATATCGTGCCCCAGGATCCTTTCAAGAAGGTCTTTTTGGAGAATTAACGGTTCTTCCCAAGTATATTTCTTTCTAATATTACAGGCTACCGCTATTTTATTAAGATCAATTTCATTAGTTACCGCAAAAGCTTTAAAAATCATCGTTTCCATGCTACCACCATTTATCCCTTTGGAAATCTTCGGACTATATTTTATAATATTTATTCTGCTTATCCCTTTATAAATCCTCTTTATCTATATTCTTTAAAACGGCAACATATTCATTTAGGCAAATACCCTGATTAGAATCGAATAAGTTTTTTTGGGACTTGTGCTTAAAGATTAGGCAATAGTTTATCAATTTATACTTCAAAAATAAAGCACATGGACTTCTTAAGGTATGTACTTGTAGGATATAGACGATTGTGCTACGATTGCCCTAACGATTCTAGTTAGTTAATGTGTTTATGAACCTTTTATTAATATCAAGTCAATTTATTCCTTTCAAAACTAAAAGGCTGGTGTCATAATGGAGTTTCAAACATTTAAAGAACTTAACATTGGGCTTGATAAGGACTTTCCCCTAAAAGTCAGTAATACCGTTGGGATTCACAGCAGTTCAACGATGCTGCACCGCCACAAATGTATTGAAATCTGTTATGTGAAACAGGGAACAGGAATGTATTGGATAGGCGGCAAAAATTACTCCTTCGAAAAAGAAGATGTCTTTATTATTAATAGTCAGGAAATTCATTTGGCCTATAATGACCGGGAAGTGATTATGCAAGCTATACTCTTCGAACCAAATTTATTGACTGGTGGAAGCGGGTATTTATTTGAGATCGAATATCTATTACCATTTTTAGAAGCAGGTGTCTGTTTTGAAAACAAACTTAATAAAGATATACCTTATCACAGAAATATTACCCAAACCCTATTAGAATTAGAATATGAATTTAATTCAAAAATGTCGGGTTATCAGTTAATGATCAAATCTCTGCTTCTTAAACTGGCATCAATATTAGTAAGAAACATTGAAATGAATGCTATGGACGCCCGATTGCCTAAAAAGCTTCAGAATAATATACGCTTAAAACCTTTATTCGATTATATAGAAAATAATTATCAGCAACCGCTTAAACTAGATACATTAGCAGCTCAGGTTAACATGAGCGGGTCCAATCTGAGTCTGATTTTCAAAAATACTTTTGGCATCCCTCCGATTGAATATGTGATTCGAACCCGGGTTTTTAAGGCGGCTGAACTATTAGTGAACAGCGAGTTAAAAATAATTGATGTTGCATTAACATGTGGGTTTGGAAGCATGCCGAATTTCATAGCCAAATTCAAAAAATATACAGGCATGTTACCTAGTGAGTATCGCAAAAATGTGAAATAGTGAAAATTTTTAATAACATCGATAAAGAAAATGGGTGCCGTAAATCTTTATAATTAAACTAAAGTTTTACGCACCCAAATTTTTTTATTAGGAGGATAAATAATGATAACGGATATGTTGGTAAAATTGTATGATTTACCGGAAAACTACGATTTGGAAAAGTTACGAGGGCAGGGTATTCATATTAAAAGAGCCTTGCCTGTGGACAAAGACAGCATTGTAAAATATATCGAAACGACCTTCCATAAACATTGGGCCAACGAATCTGAGGTAGCGTTTTCAAACAAGCCTGTCTCCTGTTTTGTTGCGGTAAAGGACAGAAAAATAATTGGTTTTGCTTGTTATAACGTTACTAGTCTAGGGTTTTTCGGTCCGACAGGTATTTCCGAAGATTATCGCAAAAATGGAATCGGAAAAGCACTTCTTCTTAAGTCCTTACTATCAATGAGAGAAGAAGGATATTCCTACGCATTAATTGGCTATGTAGATGTAGCGCGTGATTTTTATAAAAAAACAGTCAATGCAATAACCATCGAAAACTCTTTTCCGGGAGTATATCAAAGAATGGTTGAATATGAAGGTTCTTCATCTATACAGGAGGTGAGATGACAATGAATTTATTGCCAAGACCAAAACAAATGTCTTTTACCAATGGCAGTTTCAAATTAAATCATGACACAATCATTGCTTTAGATAAAGAATGTAATTACCACGATTTCGAAGCAGCTCAGCTTTTACGGGAAGACATAAAACAGATATCCGGTCTCGATCTAAGGATAAGCGTAACATTACAGGATCCCTGTAATTCCATAAAACTCCAAAAGGTCAAAGGCAACAAACAAGAATATCAACTGGAAATATCAAGTTTCGGGATTAAAATTTCCAGTAATGATAATACCGGTTTATTTTATGGAGTTCAAACTCTGCGTCAAATCATTAGAGAAAAAGGTACCGAACTGCCGTATATCAATATTCTTGATTGGCCTTTTTTCCCGAACCGGGGTTTCTATCACGATGTCACCAGAGGTAAAGTTCCAAAGCTTAAAACCCTCATGGAACTGGTTGATAGGATCTCTTTCTATAAAATAAATCAATTGCAGCTTTATATTGAACATACCTTTGCTTTTAAGAACCATAGTGAAGTGTGGGCCGGGGAGGATCCCATTACTGCAGAGGAAATTCTAATTCTGGATGAATACTGTAAAAGAAAACATGTCGAATTAGTACCGTCTCTTTCCACTTTTGGGCACCTTTATCATGCATTAACCTCCAGAACATTCAAGGATTTGAACGAACTGGAGATTGAACCCGGTCAACCTTTCTCATGGGTTACCCGCCAAAGACATTATACTTTAAATACATCGAACCCTAATAGCTTTGCTTTTGTAAAATCTATGATTGATGAGTTTCTCCCGTTGTTTACTTCCGATAAATTCAACATCTGTTCTGATGAAACTTTTGATCTCGGTGAAGGAAAAGATAAGGAGTTCGGTCTTAATGTGGGAAAAGATCGATTATATATGGACTTCCTTAAAAAAGTAATTTGTCATGTTCAATCATATCATAAACAAGTCATGTTTTGGGGAGATATGCTTTTAAAATACCCACATTTATTATCAGAAGTTCCTGAAAATGTTGTTTGCCTTAACTGGGATTATAACCCTGATACAAATGGTGAGGGTATAAAAAAGCTATTTGAGTCCGGAATCAAACAGTACGTATGTCCCGGAGTACATGCTTGGAACAGACTTATATGTAATAGAGATTGCGCAGATGAAAACATAGCCCGAGTTATAGAATACGGCAGACATTATAGCGCAATTGGTGTATTAATAACTGACTGGGGTGATTTTGGGCATATAAATTTTCTTTCCAACTCAATCCCTGCAATGATTCACGGTGCATCGCTTTCATGGAATCCCGATATCGATGAGAATTCTGATAAGCTGGATGAAACGATTTCAATACTGGAATTTGGGGACAACTCCGGAAAACTAGTTGGACTTTTACGAAACCTCTCAAAACAGCCCATTATGGAATGGGAGCACTTAGTGCTTTGGTATTATAAAGAAAAATGCTGTTATGATATCAGCGGGTATGAATATGAAACAGTTTATAAACCGGTTTTATTGAAAAGTTCAGAGACTGATATCATCAATAGATATTATACTATAACTCAAATTGGTGATGAAATCCAAAAGATTTACCCCTTGGTATATCAACAAGTTAACCAAGATATTCAAGAATACTTGATATCAACGCGCATGCTAGGACTTTTACAAGTCCTGCTACTCGTCATTAAAAAATATTCTTTCGGTCAATTCATAAAAAATACCATCTATAGTCCAAGGCAACTGGCAGAATATTTGGAGTATTGGCTTGTTGATTTTAGCAATGCATGGCGAAAAGGGAACAAAGAAAGTGACTTATTCAGGATTAAGGATTTAATTATGGATTTGTGTGGAATATTAAGAGATTTTCAAGAAAAAGAATCATGAAAAAAACACTTATGATAATTCAATACATGGCATTTTTTTCTGTCGGAATCATATTCAGTTTAATTAGTCCCCTTGTCATTAATATAAGTACGGATATACCAATGAATTATAAAGAACTTAGCCTCATATTATCGGGACATTTAATCGGTGAATTGTTTGCCATGATTGCTATCGGAGTTTTAATTAGACGGCTTGGTATAAAATTTTCCCTTCTGATGGGTGGATTATTGACCATATCTGGTTTAGTTGGGTGTACTGTCACTCATCATTATCTAATCTTGGTATTTGCCAGGATTGTTACGGGAATTGGCATCGGCATATATACGATTGTTATAAATGGATTATGTGCCGATTTGGCACAGGAGAAAGGGGCAGCATTAAATCTACTGAATTTCTTTTTTGGATTGGGGGCAATCGGCGGGCCAATTATTGTTTCATTATGCTTGGTATCAAATCTTAGTTGGAGGATGATATTCTTAGTCGTTTCAATTTTACCTTTTATTGTTACCGCCTTTTGTGTTAGGCAGAACTTTCCTTCCATGACTATTGCTAATACTACTAAAACTGTATCAGGAACCTGTCCTAGAAAAGTCTGGCTTGTTTTGCCGATATTATGTATCTTTATTTATGGCGGACTTGAAACATCGATGTGCGGGTGGTTGCCTATCTTTTGGAAAAAAACCGCCTTCCGATTTTCTCCTACAATGATGATCTCGCTATTTTGGATTAGCCTAACCTTCGGACGGCTTATTGGTGGGAAATTAGCAGACTATTTTGGGTTTATTCGGTTTATATTTTATAGTAGTTGGGGATGTATTATTGCAAGTTTAGCTTGGAACTTTCTCTCTAATCCTATTTATTTAGTCGTTATTGTTTTACTTATTGGATTTTTTCTATCAGGTATTTTTCCTACAATGCTCGCTTTACTTAGCACATACTGTTATCATATACCAAGTACTAAGACTGTAGCGGTAATTTCGGTTGCATCTGTTTTAGGAGGAGTTTTAATACCATTGTTAACCGGAAAACTATTAGGCTTTTATGGGATTAAAATTCTCTCATGTGTGGTTTTAAGTTTATCATTTTTAATGATGGTAAGTTTTTTACCATTAATGAAACCTGGGCTGATAACCAAATAATCATTATAATTCCAAATAATTTTAAACATAAAATGGCTCCCCGAGTTGGACTCGAACCAACAACCACCCGGTTAACAGCCGGGTGCTCTACCATTGAGCTATCGAGGAGTGTAGTTAAAACAATTTATTCAGTTGACGTTTTATATAATAACACAGGTTACTTTCTTAAGTCAAGCCTATTTTAAAAAAGTTTTATTGGAAATATCTTGGTTTTTGTTTGATTATTTAATGTAAGACCCCGGAAAAACCGAGGTCTTTGTAAAATTACTCCTGGCAACGACTTACTCTCCCAGCCGGTTACCCGACAAGTACCATCAGCGCAGAGGGGCTTAACTGCCGTGTTCGGGATGGGAACGGGTGGTTCCCCCTCGCCATTGTCA
>JAEZKW010000244.1 GCA_023415375.1 Bacillota bacterium | reverse complement strand
AATCCGTAATGACCATCTTTTCTTTTATAGACCACATTGACCTGGTCGGTCTCACCATTGGTAAAAACGTAAAAATCATGGGCTAATAGATCCATTTGCATGACTGCTTCTTCAACCGTCATTGGTTTCATCGCAAAACGCTTGGTTCGCTTAATTTGCGGTTCACTATCCTCTTCCTGGGGCGTCGGTGAGAAAGCCGCAACCACTTGGTTTTCTTCGCGAAATTTACGATTAATCTTGGTTTTATATTTTCGAACCTGCCGTTCGATCTTTTCGATGGCTCCATCAATCGAACCATACATATCACCGGTTTTTTCTTCTCCCCTAAGTAGCAGACCGTCAACCTGGATGGTAATATCAACTATGTGTTTGCCTCGTTCGGTACTTAATGTGACTTGAGCGCCACGGGGACTTTTTTCAAAAAATTTAGCGATTTTGGAGACTTTTTTTTCGGCATATTCTCTCAAAGCATCCGTTACTTCTATGTTTTTGCCATTTACCGTTACTACCATTCGACCATCTCCTTTTTGAATTCGATGTATAGATTATAGGCTAGCTAAAAGTCCATAGTAAATATATTATCGATACGAGCCGGAATATCCTTCCTGGAAATTAAAAATGATAAGACTACTTACGGTTCATAAAAAAGGCTTGTGCCAAATGCGCGCGCACGCGCGGTCGCGTTCCGTCATTTTAGCACAAGCTTTTTTTGCTTCGAAACGATTTACCTAATTTGTTGTAAAAAAACTTCAGGTTATTTGCTACTACTTTTTTTAGGAGCGAAAGTTTCACAGCAAGTTTCCATTGATGACCGGGCACCGGCATCGCCTTCCAGTGAACCTATCTCCATATTGTCAGTTGCTCCAAAATTATTTCTTACCTTAATCTCATCAGCCTGGCATTCATGAGCATCATCATTATACTTACATGAATCAACACTGCATTTTATGCGATTCATCCCATCACCTCCGACGTTATTATCCTTCACTATGGGAGTGATTATTCACTTTTTTATCCAGCGATGTGATATTTATGTACGCAGGTTCTAAATGAGACAATCAAGCCAGTTCCACAACGAGGACCCTGGAGTCCGTTCGGGTTTGCTTATTATCCATGGAATATTGACAGTGATAAGCGCTTAACAAAGATTCCCGCAAAAAAGGCGATAGAAAAACCAAATTCAAATGGATTTGCCGCTGAACATTGCCATACCAGATTTGCTCATAGGTTATTGGATGAAGTGTTCTCCAGGCATCAGACCAACCAAGGGATGCGATCTCTTGAAAATAATGTTTATAATCCAAGATGGTATTGAGACTTTTGGCATAAATCTTAAAGTCACCAATTAAAATTTCCCGATTCTCATTTTGAGCTTTAAAGATTTTTAATATTTTTTGGAAGGGAAAATCATGAACCTGAATATCCTGGGATTTGGGGAAATCTATCCCCGAGATAGTCGTATCATGTTCCGGCAAATAAACTTTGATACGGGTATCAGGCCGCTCGGCCGCCCCAGTCTCCTGAGGAATAACAAATCGACTGCGGCTGGCGATGATCATTTGGTCTTTGTTGTTTCCGGGCTTTGATTCAGCCCAATGTTTCCAACCCTTGTCGTAGAAATAAGATTGTGACATGGTCATTCCCGGATATCCAAACAAAAATAAAAGTTCTACATCGGAGAGTAAATGATGAAGGTTCTCAAGTTTCCGCTTATTCGCATCATCATTAGAAATCGACAAAACCGCTATCTTCAAAATATCACGCTCCGGGTAACCATTGATACGAATCCAACAAAGCCCCACGTAAAACAGTTACTGCTTTACCACCTAAAATTACCCGATCGCCTTCTATCCTGACATGAATCTGGCCGCCGCGATTTGATGCCTGATAGGCGATAAGTTCAGTTTTATGAAGCCGTTCACCCCAATAAGGTCCCAAGGTACAATGAGAGGAGCCAGTCACCGGATCTTCCCTAATACCGGCATTTGGGGCAAAAAAGCGCGACACAAAGTCATATTCCCAGTTCTCCGAGATGCTGGTTACAATCACTCCGAAATGAGGGATTTTCGATAATTTTTCAAAATCGGGTTTCATATTTCGAACCACAGCTTCCGACTCAACTTCAACCAAAAGACAATCAAGAGAATTCTTTCCAATAAATCGGGGTCTGGCCATGAGCGCCTCAGCCATACTATCAGCTAATTCTGCATTCGTATCAAGGATATCCATTGCCGGCTGACCCGGAAAATTGAGTTCAATCAGATTCATCTTTTTTTCTGCACTGAGTATGCCGCTGCGGGTATAGAACTGGGCTACCTCAGTCGTTTTCAAATATCCCATTTCCCACAAAACATGTGCGCTGGCTAAAGTAGCATGTCCACAAAGATCAACTTCTCTCTCAGGCGTAAACCAGCGTAAATTAAAGATTTTATCTTCTTTTAAAAGAAAAGCGGTTTCTGACAGATTCATCTCCCGGGCTACCAACTTCATCCACTCAAAATCCCGCGGTTCGGGTAAAATGCATACCGCAGCAGGGTTACCGGCAAACATTCTGTCAGTAAACGCATCAACTTGCGTTACAAGGACGGCCATTTTAGAAACTCCTTTAAAACAGAATTCCATATATAATTTCGTTTGTTGATCATGATTTTCCTTTTTTATTCCAATTTTACGGTAAAACAAAATATTGTGTCACAAAGGCTCTTGATATCATAATCAATTATGAACCGTTTTCAAAATTTTTCAAACAAATAGTATCCCGTCCTAATGTTTACAGTATCTTGATTGAATGTTATAATAATTTTATTTGGATTAGAGTTAAAAAATATATTTCTTTCTTAAACATCATTCAGGGGGAATTGTAATGGAAATATTGGCCAGAGATGTACTGGCCCCCAAAATAGTCAGGCTAGTTGTTAAAGCTCCTGCCATTGCGGCGAAAGCCCAACCAGGACACTTTGTAGTGGTTCGTTCCAACGAACGGGCCGAGCGAATTCCGCTTACAATTGCTGACTTTAACCGGGACCAAGGGACAATTACACTGGTTATTCAAGAAGTTGGCAAGAGTACTGCAATGATTAACGCTCTGCAAGTGGGAGATTCGTTGATTGACATTTTAGGCCCGCTCGGTACACCCTATCCCATTACCAAAGTCGGAACAGTGGTTGGGGTTGCCGGAGGGTTAGGAGCCGCGCCATTATATCCAAAAGTAAAAGCTCTGTATGAAGCAGGTAATAAAGTTATTACCGTACTTGGTGCTCAAAAGAAAGAATTGTTAATCCTAACGCCAGAATTGGAAGCAGTCAGCCATCAGATGCTGATTGCAACAGACGATGGAAGCTTCGGACATCATGGTCTGGTGACGGATTTACTCCGTCAAGTGATTGAACGAGAAAAGGTCGATGAGGTCATAGCGATCGGCCCCGTCCCGATGATGGATGCCTGTTGCAAAATTACCCGTCAGAATCATATCAAAACCGTTGTCAGTTTAAATGCTGTCATGGTGGATGGAACCGGCATGTGCGGCGGATGCCGGGTCACTGTTGGAGGGGAAAGCAAGTTTTGTTGCGTGGATGGACCGGCCTTCGATGGTTTACAGGTTGATTTCAATGAATTGCGACAAAGACAACGATATTATAGCAGTCTTGAAAAAGAAGCTTATCATCAATATTGCGAAGGGAACGAAAAATGTCAATGTCACGCCAAGTAATGCCTAAACAAGATCCGGAGGTTCGGAAACACAATTTTGAAGAGGTTGCTTTAGGCTTCACCAAAGAGCAAGCCCTCGCCGAAGCTTCCCGGTGTCTCAATTGCAAAAAACCTTTATGTGCTCAAGGTTGTCCCGTTGAGGTTAATATTCCAGCCTTTATTGAGCTTGTCAAATCCGGTGATTTTAACGGTGCAGCAGCTAAAATTAAGGAAAAAAACAGCCTGCCGGCGATTTGCGGACGGGTTTGCCCGCAAGAGACTCAATGTGAAAGCCAATGTATTTTGGGAAAGAAACATGAAGCGATAGCCATTGGCTCACTGGAACGTTTTGTGGCTGACCAGCAAACTGTTGAAAATAAAGAGCATTCGGAACCGATTCAAAAAAATGGCTTTAAGGCGGCAATTATCGGAGCAGGGCCAGCTGGGTTAACGGCAGCAGCGGACCTTGCCCTAGAGGGTTTCGATGTAACGATTTTTGAATCATTGCATACTGCCGGAGGTGTTTTACAATATGGCATCCCTCAATTCAGGCTTCCGAAAGACATCGTAAATCGCGAAGTGGATTATATTAAACAACTGGGCGTCAAGATAGAAACGAGTGTCTTAATAGGGCAAACCCATACAGTTTCGGACCTCTTTGAAAAAGGATTTCACACCATCTTTATTGGAACCGGAGCAGGACTCCCCTACTTCATGAATATCCCCGGGGAAAATCTGAATGGAGTATATTCTGCCAATGAGTACCTTACCCGGATTAATTTAATGAAGGCCTATCGGTTCCCCGAATATGGTACTCCGATAAGAGTCGGTAAACGGGTCGCTGTGGTCGGGGCCGGTAATGTCGCCATGGATGCGGCCCGAACTTCTTTGCGGCTAGGAGCCGAAGAAGTATATATCGTTTACCGGCGTTCGGCAGAAGAGATGCCAGCCCGGCATGAGGAGATCGAAAACGCCGCTGAAGAAGGCATTATTTTTAAGTTGCTCACCAATCCTACCCGCATTATTGGTGATGACAAGGGTGAGGTTGCGGCTTTAGAATGTATTCAAATGGAACTCGGCGAGCCCGATGCCAGTGGACGGCGGCGTCCAGTAGCTATTTCCGGCTCGGAATTTCAATTTCCGGTTGATAATGTAATCGTTGCCATCGGCCAAGGACCAAATCCCGTCCTGCTTCGAAATACAATGGGATTAGCCCTAAATAAACACGGTTACATCCAAACTGATCCGAACACTCACGAAACAAGTATTCCAGGTGTTTTTGCCGGAGGCGATATCGTAACCGGCGCCGCTACCGTTATTGCCGCGATGGGCGCCGGAAAACAAGCGGCCCGCCAAATGAAGGACTATTGTACGAAAAAATACGGCAACTAAATTGTAGAACTTGCAAAGTACCCGTAACTAGTAAACAATGAAGGAGCACTTATGAGCCGCGCCCGAAAAAACGATGGCGGAGAAACCGTACAATCAGTTACCAGAGCTCTGTTCTTACTGGAATTATTAGCAGAAGAAACGACTCCGGTTACTTTATCTGAATTATCACAAAAAGCCAACCTTAAAATGACTACGGTCCACCGCTTACTTACTACCCTAATGTCCAAGGGCTTTGTAGAGCAAGATCATATTTCTTTACGATATCAACTTGGAGTTAAAGCATTTCAAATAGGAAATGCAGCCCTTTTCGTTAATGACTTACGTTCGGTTGCCCGGCCTTTTTTGAAACAGCTTTTGGAGATGGTGAATGAGACAATTAATCTAGCGGTTTTAGAGGATACGGAAGTCATATATATTGATCAAATCGAATCCACTAACATGGTCATTGTGAAAATGTTTGCCCGGATCGGCAGTAAAGGACCGGCTTATTGTACCGGTACCGGCAAAGTTCTGCTGGCGGATTTAAGTGATGAGGAAATACAAAAACGGTTTTCCCGGGTGGATTTTGTTCCGTTCACCGAGAATACAATAACCGATATCAATCGTTTGATTAAGGCATTGAGAAAAATCAGACTTGATGGTTATGCACTGGACTTTTCCGAGCGCGATCCCGGAGTCACTTGTGTGGCTGTCCCTATCAAAAAACTCAACGGCCGGGTACAGGCGGCAATAAGTGTGTCGGCCCCCGCGCAACGGATATCGACCGAGCGAATCAACCAAGAGATATTACCGGCATTAATGAGTGTGGCCGACAATATCTCTCAAAAATTAGGTTTTACCAGTCGCCATTAACTGGTAACGATAAAAAACCGACCCTCAGGGGTCGGTTTTTTATCGTTACTGTACTTTAAACTATGCCCTGAGCCATCATTGCTTGGGCTACTTTGAGGAAACCTGCGATATTGGCGCCCATCACCAAATTATCCTCATGTCCATATTCTTTGGCAGCTTGACTCGTGTTTTTATAAATGTTAATCATAATATTTTTTAGTTTCGAGTCAACCTCTTCGAAGGTCCAGGAATATCTCATACTGTTTTGAGACATTTCCAAGGCTGAAGTGGCCACTCCACCGGCGTTGGCAGCTTTAGCCGGCGCAAAGAGCACTTTGTTCTGAAGAAATACTTTAATCGCTTCAGGGGTGGAAGGCATGTTCGCTCCTTCACCCACTGCCCAACAACCATTCTTTACTAAGATCTTAGCTGATGCTTCATCAATCTCATTTTGGGTTGCACAAGGCAAGGCAATATCACATTGAATACCCCAAATCCCAGAGCAACCCTCTTTATAGGTGGCGCCCGGATGAGATTTAACATACTCGCTGATCCGTTTTCGTTCTACTTCCTTAAGACGCTTAACCGTATCAAGATCGATTCCGTTCGGGTCGTATATATATCCATTCGAATCACTTAAGGCAACGACTTTACCGCCTAATTGATGTACTTTTTGAGTGGCATAGATAGCCACATTGCCCGAACCTGAGATAATAACGTTCGCTCCTTTAAAGGACTTACCTTTATCCTTAATCATTTCATCCACAAAATAACATAAACCATAGCCGGTAGCCTCTGTTCTGGCTAAGCTACCGCCCCAGGTTAACCCCTTACCGGTTAATACTCCCTCGTAAAGCCCAGTGATTTTCTTATATTGGCCATACATATAACCGATTTCACGGCCGCCCACTCCGATATCCCCTGCCGGGACATCAACATCGGCTCCGATATGTCGGTATAACTCAGTCATAAAGCTCTGACAGAAACGCATGACTTCGGCATCGGATTTGCCTTTGGGGTCAAAGTCGCTGCCGCCTTTAGCGCCGCCAATTGGTAAACCGGTTAATGAGTTTTTAAAAATCTGCTCAAACCCTAAAAATTTGATAATTCCAATGTAAACCGAAGGATGTAAGCGTAAACCACCTTTGTAAGGACCGATAGCACTGTTGAATTGGACCCGGAAACCGCGATTGACTTGTACCTTACCGCTGTCATCCACCCAGGGCACACGGAACATAATTTGACGTTCCGGTTCAACTAACCGTTCCAAAATCCCCGCCTTAATAAATTCCGGATGCTTTGCAATCACCGGCTCCAGGGATTCTAAAACCTCTTCCACCGCCTGGTGAAATTCCGGTTCATTAGGGTTTCTCCGTACAACTTGTTCCATTAATTGCGACGAAAACGACAATACAACTCCACCTTTCATGTATTCAGTAAGTTCTAAGGATAATATTGGAATAAATTGAAATCGATTTTCACATAGTGAAAATCGATTTCATATATAGATTTTATTCAATCCGTTCGAATATGTCAAGTAATATAGATAGAGAATCAGAAAAGAATAACATATTCTTTACCAACTAAGAATTCAAGCTAAAAATTGCCACAAAAACTAATGCATAATCGAGCTATCGATTATTTTTTGCAATGTTTATACCGCTGGGCACTGCAGAACGAGATGAGGAATCGTCCCTGAGTGAATTGAACAACCCTACTGCCGAAAAGTCGGGATTGTTTTTGCCATGTCACTGGCATTTATATTTCAGGGGAAAGGGTGGATTTTAAAACAAACTGTAAGGGGAGACCGTTGATTTGGAGCATTGCTGAGCGCATTTTAAATGATTATGGTTCATTTCTTTGCCAACATATCACCTTCTGACGGGTTGGGTCCGCATGTATCCAAAACTCTTCCGAAAGGCTTTTCTCATCGATTATTCGAACGACTTCCTGCCAACGTTCAGCATCTGGCAACAATATCGATAATTGATTGGGTTGCCGCTCAAAAAAATGATGCTGAAAAATAGTATTGGATTCAGCTTCGTTAATGATTAGATAGAAATTATTGTTCTCAATGATATCTTGGAAAAAATGCGTACCGTAGGATAATTCAGGCATAAAGCCGCTGGCCTTAAAGGCTATTTCGCCAAACACCGCAAACCGATTGATCTCAGCAAACGTGACCGGAATTCCCAGGTTGGGCGTGGATGTACCCCAGCGGCCGGGTCCGAGTAAAATGGTAGGAAATTCGTCCCGGGATGCAATCAGCTGATTTACCTTTCCGATGAGTCTGGCAATTTCATATTTTTGGGAAAGATTTAAAGCGGCATAACACTCAGGGACCACATAAACGAACCGTTTAATCCGTAACTCAAGATTACCGCCCATTGATCTGCCCTCTGTAGCAAAGATAATCCGGTCCTTTGAAATATTCTCAGGCATAATAATTCGTTTTTGATTCAAATGAATCTGCAAAGGACGGCATTGCAGCAAATTAATGGAAAAATCGGTTGCTGAGCGAAAATTACAAGTAAACTCGGTATCCACCGAATAACCGTAAGCCGCTTGGAGTACATGCAGCATTTTTCGCATTACAGCAGGAAAAGCTGTCTCTCCCAACAATGTCTCAAAACTCAGATACCATTGATCGATCTTTTGAGTAGCGTCAAGAATGTGGTCTTGACTGGCAAAAAGAGGCAGATGAGAAATAAACCCTTTACTTGCCACACTTTGAAAAGAAACAGTCTCTAAAGAATTATGCTCCAGATTGATTAGATCGACTTCATGTTGAGAATAAGTTTTTTGTTCCTCCAAGTCAGCTTCAGGACGAATGGTTGGTTGATCCAAAGCCACAAATCGGGCATAATCGTCACCCACTCGGTCTACAGCCCGTGTTCCAAGTCCTAAAACCAAGCGGAGCATTCCGGCGCTAGGATCCATGTCAGGTCGCCAAACATATAAATTATGCGATAAAGCTACACCCGCGAGGTCAGGGAAAAAATAGCATCCGCGGTTAATACCGGAGACCCTCTGGACTAACAGTGCCATTTGTTCATCGGTGTGGGCTAAACCGCGCTGCAAGCGATAAGCCAGGGCATCTTCATTCATTGTACTGGCGTATACCTCTCGGACCGCCTTCACAAATTGTTCATACCGCTCAGTTAAATTACCTTGGTTTGTACAAAAAACGCTTTGGTATTTCCCAGCGAAGGAATTGCCAAATCCATCTTCCAATAGACTACTGGAACGGACGATGATTGGAGCCTGACCGAAATACTCCAACATCTCTAAGAATTGGTCCCGGACTAATTCAGGAAAATCACCGCCCATGATTTTTTCCTGAATTGAAGATGCAGTGGAAAAATAGTTTTCTGGTTTCTTTTGTTCCAACCGTAACTGCCAACAATTATTTTCTATCAGGTAGGTATAATAAATATCCGATCCAATAAAAAACGAATCATGAGGTTCAAGAACACGGGTCCAATCATTGTTAGAATCTTTATCCAAAATCGCCCGGGATAATAGTAAACCAACCGCTTTTCCGCCGATGAATCCGGAACCGATTAACCTTGACTTAATCCGAAGCAGATCCGCTATGGTAAAATATTGGCGCGCTAAGTTTTGCATCTTGGTATCCCGGCCGATAATCATCCGCAGTAGTTGTTCAAAGCTATGCTTTTCTTGATGGCACATCGTAGGATCGCCATTTTGGGATTTTTCCGCTAATTCAGTGGCTTCAATAAAAATACGGTCCCAATAATCCAGTCTCCGTTCGGCCCTGTTGATTTTGGATTGATAGGAGGAAAACAACATAGTCACAGAAGCGCTGTTCGTCAAAGGAGTAAAGTTGATTCCATCAGAGGAAACATGAGGAAGAAACATCGAGGGCGAATATCGCTCCCATACCTTGAGTGGGTGAATACAAAATACTTCTTTATGGAAAACATCCAACAGGATTTGAGTGGTTTCCCGGATCCTGGCAATTGTTTGGTATGAATGGTGATCGCGCAAAATTGCGAAATAAGCAATGGTGTTCAGTTTAAACAAATAAGGGCAGGTAACCCGAAAGAAATTTCCAATCATTAAATCGGTTGACCATTCGGAGAGCAAATCAGAGAGACAATCAAAAATATAGTAAACATTTTCCCCTTCACAAGTAACAATATCCTGAATTGTAGCGGAAAAAGTTTCAAAACCAAGCCCGGCATCTAACCGGTATTCTTGATAATGTTCATTGGAGGTTTCCTCAACATCTTGAGGTACAATTGATTCATGCTGCCCAAAACGAACATATATCAATTTAGTACCGGAACGGAACGCTTCATTAATAAAGAAGCCGGCAAAATACCGATAACTACCCATATCATCAACTTGCCAAACCACATTATCACCAAAGCGCAAATTATCGATTATGGAGTCAATACTCAATAGGCCCGATGATGCGCGGGTATTATTCATTCATTTCTCCTAATTAAAAAGCTCTGCTCCAATCGGCTGATTCGACAATGCCGGGCGATACCCCATTGCTAAAGAGATCTTTTGCGCCGTCGCATTCACTTGATTCAATAGTATATGCTCTTGATCCCTAGTTATGGAGTTATTGGCCTGCAAAAAAACACTAATCGCTCCTATACACTTACCCAAATAACTATATACCGGGACGCTGATTTCCCGAATCGTCTCCTTAAAGTTGATTAACCCATCCGAAAATCCCTGTGCTTTTAGGGAAACAAGCTCACTTTGAAAACTTTGTTGATTCGTAATGAGATTTTCCTGAAAATACTGCATGCAGAATAATTGTTGCTCTTGCTCCATTAAATTTGCCAATAGGATTTTTCCGGCATTGGTTTGGCAAGCCGGAACCTGCAAGCCGGTTTGTATGCCGATTTGAATTGGGCCCATTGTCTTCACCGCATCCGTATAGACAACGCTTTGATTTGACAATATAGCCAAGTATATCGATTCCTTATTATTTTCGACAAATTGGTTTAAGTGGGGCAAGGCAACTTCTCGAATATTGAGCCGCTTTAAGACAGCATTCCCAATCAAAAAAGCCTTTAGCCCTAATTGATAATGACCGGTTGCTTTTTCCCGTTCAACAAACCCGCTACGGCATAAAGTATTGAGTATTCGATAGACGCTACTTAAATTCAATTGAGTAAGTTGGCCAATTCGGGATAGAGTTAGCGGAGTATTTTGTTCTGCCAATACTTCTAATAACATTAATGAGCGTTCGACGGTTTGAACCCTTATTTCCCGCTGTTCATTCTTGGTTTTCATGAATGGCCCCCGAATATTTTATATTAAGAAAATCAATTTCATTATATTCAAATTTTAATATCTTGAGAAGTTGGTGTCAAGCATGTTGCAAAATTATTTAATAAAACTAACACGAGTCTACTGCTTACATGGTTTATATCGATAAATATTTTATTTTTTTGGCTTAAAATATCACATGTTCATTCCAATTAATACCGAAAACGATTTTATTATTTCTCGAAAAATATTTTGATTGTAATTTTCTTAATTATACCAGTAATATTTGTGAAATTATAAGGCTAATTGTTAAGTAAATATTACAATCCATGTAAGATTGCGATTTGGGGAAATATTTGATTATGCCCTTTAAATCATTGCATTTATCATTTTAAGGCTGCGAATAATACTGTATTCATATTAAAAAAACGTTGACATCAATATTACAGAGGCTATATAATTTATGATAATATGAAATTCAATTTCACCATTCGGAAATGAAAAATGGACTTGATTTATCTCGGAAAGGTTGAGCCAAAAATGATACAAAATGATTCCATCCCCCAGCGACAAGGCCTTTATAACTCAAAGTACGAGCATGATGCTTGTGGTATTGGTTTGGTTGCGAATGTCAAGGGGGTTAAATCTCATGAAATTATTCATCAAGGCCTAACGGTCTTGATGAATTTAGATCATAGGGGCGCTCGAGGCGCTGAACCTAATACTGGGGATGGCGCAGGTATTTTAATTCAAATTCCCCATGAATTCATGAAAAAAGTTTGTTCTGATCTTGGAATCATCATTCCAAACCCTGGCGAGTATGCGGTTGGAATGATTTTTTTACCGCAAAATTCCGCTTTTCGGGAACAATGTGAAAAAATCTTTGCTGAAATCGTTGCAAAAGAAGGCCAGACTTTACTGGGATGGCGGACAGTTCCAACCTGTGATGCCTCTCTTGGAAATTCAGCCAAATCGTGTCAGCCCTTTATGCGCCAGGTTATTATCGGACGAAATCCGCAAATCCAAGATGAACTGGCTTTTGAACGGAAATTATATCTCATTCGCAAACAAGCTGAAAAAGCTATCCGGTATTCCGGAATCACTGGTTACGATTCCTTCTATGTCGCCTCTCTCTCCGCCCGAACCATTGTTTATAAAGGAATGTTAATTCCAGAACAAGTTATTGAATATTATCCCGATTTAAGCAATCCAATGATGGAATCGGCACTGGCGCTTGTTCATTCCCGCTTCAGCACCAACACTTTCCCCAGTTGGGAAAGAGCCCATCCAAACCGCTTTATCATTCATAACGGTGAAATTAATACCTTGCGTGGCAATGTAAACTGGATGCATGCCCGTGAATCGATGTTTGAATCAGAAATTTTTGGCGACGATATTTCAAAAGTACTGCCGATTGTTAATTCCGATGGCAGTGATTCGGCCATATTTGATGAATGTCTGGAATTTCTCACACTGGCCGGTCGTTCTTTGCCTCACGCCATGATGATGATGGTGCCGGAACCTTGGTCCAAACATGAACACATGCCCGCAGAGAAAAAAGCTTTCTATGAATATCATAGCTGTTTGATGGAACCATGGGATGGTCCGGCGGCTATGGCTTTTTCCGATGGCAAAATCGTTGGCGCGGTTCTCGATCGAAACGGACTCAGACCCTCTCGGTACTACATCACAAAAGATGGTCTGGTTATTATGGCATCGGAAGTCGGCGTTATTGATGTACCGCCTGAGCAGATTCTGGAAAAAGGCCGTTTACGGCCTGGTCGAATGTTGTTAATTGATACCGAGGCCGGACGAATTATTTCCGATGAAGAATTAAAGCACAATTTGTCAATTAAACATCCGTATCAAGAATGGTTAAATCAATATTTGGTGGAACTTGATGATTTAGCTCCAGCTCTAAAAGTTCCGGCCGATGATCCAAAGACACTTTTAGAACGGCAAAAAGCGTTTGGATATACTTATGAAGAACTACGTTTAATTTTAACACCTATGGCCAGGGATATGGTGGAGCCTACAGGTGCAATGGGTGTTGATACCCCTTTAGCAGTTTTATCAGACAAGCCGCAATTATTATATAATTATTTTAAACAATTATTTGCTCAGGTTACCAACCCCCCAATTGACGCAATTCGTGAGGAAATTGTAACCGGAACGGAAACTTTTCTGGGTTCCGAGGGTAATTTATTAGACCCGCAGCCTCAAAGCTGCCAACAATTAAAATTAAAGGTTCCGATTCTTTCCAATGAAGAATTGGCGAAAATCGCCCATTTGGATCAGCCTGGTTTCAAAGCAGTTACTCTTCCAATCCTCTTTAAAGTATCAGAAGGCGGTTCGGGTTTAAAACAAGCGATGGACTCCCTTTGTGAGGAAGCAAGTCAAAAAATCAAATCCGGGGCTAATATTATTGTGCTATCGGATCGTGGAATCAATAAGCAAATGGCGGCAATTCCCGCCCTACTCGCAGTATCCGGCTTACATCATCATCTGATTCGTGAACAAGTACGCACTCAAGTCAGTCTGGTGATTGAATCCGCCGAACCCAGGGAAGTTCACCATTTTGCTTTGTTACTCGGCTATGGAGCTTCAGCAATCAATCCTTATTTGGCCTTTGAATCCATCAAAGATTTGATCGATAAAAAAATACTGCCAAATATGGATGGGCATAAAGCCGAGCACAATTATATCAAGGCTGTTGTGAAAGGTATTGTGAAAACCCTTTCGAAAATGGGCATTTCTACAATTCAAAGTTATCAGGGCGCTCAAATTTTCGAAGCCCTCGGACTCGATCAATCCGTCATTGACCGCTACTTCACTTGGACTCCGTCACGAATCGGCGGTATTGACCTGGATGTAATTGCCCGTGAAGCCGGGATGCGTCACCAAACCGCCTTTGGCGACCATGGTACTAAGGAAAAGGTCTTAGAGACCGGTGGTACTTATCAATGGCGTCGTAACGGCGAGTATCACTTATATAACCCGGAAACCATTCATAAATTGCAACAAGCATGTCGCAACAATGATTACCAATTGTTTAAGGAATATTCTTCCCTTATTGATGATCAGACCCAAAAACATTGTACTTTAAGGGGCCTACTTGGTTTTAAAACCAACGGTAAGTCCATTCCAATTGATGAGGTTGAATCGGTCGAATCCATTTGCAGGCGTTTCAAGACCGGCGCCATGTCTTACGGCTCCATCAGCCAAGAGGCTCATGAGGCATTGGCCATTGCCATGAACCGGATTGGCGGCAAAAGTAATACCGGTGAAGGCGGTGAAGATCCGTCCCGCTTTGCAAGAGATGTCAACGGCGATTCAAAATGCAGCGCCATCAAGCAAGTTGCCTCCGGAAGATTCGGCGTTACCAGTGAATATTTAGTCAATGCGAAAGAAATTCAAATAAAAATGGCTCAAGGGGCTAAACCCGGTGAAGGTGGTCAGCTCCCCGGCAGAAAAGTATATCCGTGGGTAGCAAAAGTCCGGCACTCTACTCCTGGAGTTGGCTTGATATCTCCTCCTCCCCACCATGATATTTATTCCATTGAGGATCTGGCGGAGTTGATCCACGATTTGAAAAATGCCAACCAACAAGCTCGAATCAGTGTGAAGCTGGTTTCGGAAGTTGGAGTCGGGACGATTGCCGCTGGTGTTGCCAAAGGGCGGGCCGATTTAATTTTGATCAGCGGTTATGACGGCGGAACCGGTGCTTCTCCCCGTTCAAGTATTAAGCATGCCGGTCTCCCCTGGGAGCTGGGTCTGGCGGAAACTCACCAGACTTTGTTACTCAACAATCTACGAAGCCGGGTCGTACTGGAAACCGACGGTAAGCTCATGACCGGTAGAGATGTAGCGATTGCTGCATTGCTGGGAGCCGAAGAATATGGTTTCGCTACCATGCCTTTGGTGGCACTTGGTTGTGTCATGATGAGAGTATGCAATCTCGATACCTGCCCTGTCGGTATTGCCACCCAGAATCCGGAACTACGTAAAAAGTTCTGTGGTGATCCGGCTTATATTGTCAATTTGATGCATTTTATCGCCCAAGAATTGCGTGAAATTATGGCTACTCTTGGCTTTAGAACAATCAACGAAATGATTGGGCGCACCGATAAACTTGAACCTGCCAAGGCGCTTGAACATTGGAAAACAAAGAATCTCGATTTCTCAAACATTCTTTATCAACCAAGTGTAGGTCCTGAAGTCGGTCATTATTGCCAAATTTCACAGAACCACGGACTTGACCAGGCCCTTGACAATCAGCATCTTTTGAGAATTTGCGAACCTGCACTCCTGGACGGCAAGTCTGTCCAAGCAATTTTGCCGATCCACAATACCAACCGGGTTGTCGGTACCATCCTCGGTAGTGAGGTTACCCGTAAATACGGCGCCAAAGGATTGCCTGAGGATACTATCAAACTTCATTTTCAGGGTTCTGCCGGGCAAAGCTTCGGAGCGTTCGTTCCCCGAGGTATCACATTAACCTTGGAAGGCGATGCCAATGATTACCTTGGGAAAGGACTTTCCGGCGGGAAAATTATCGTTTATCCTCCGGACAAATCAACCTTTGCGCCTGAAAATAATATCATCATCGGGAATGTTGCTTTTTATGGAGCGACCAGCGGTGAAGCCTATATTTATGGCGTTGCAGGCGAGCGATTTTGTGTACGGAATAGCGGCATTAAAGCCGTTGTTGAAGCAGTCGGCGATCACGGCTGTGAATATATGACCGGAGGCCGGGTGGTAGTCCTGGGTTCTACCGGACGAAATTTTGCAGCGGGAATGTCCGGCGGTATTGCCTATATTGTTGATGAAGCTGGCGATTTTAAAGAACGCTGCAACTTTGAAATGGTCGATTTAGAAGCATTATCCGATGAGGAAGAAATCAAAGAATTGAAACAGTTGGTTGAATCCCATGCCAAATATACAGGCAGTACTCGTGCCAAACAAATCCTTGAAAATTGGGATAGTTATCTCCAAAAATTTGTAAGAGTCATCCCCCGCGATTATAAACGGGTTCTTGAAACAATGAAGTCGCTTGAAAAAAGTGGTTTAAGTAAGGAAGAAGTCTTTATGGCCGCCTTTGAAGCCAATAAGAGTGACCTAAAGAGAGTTAGCGGCAATTAATTCATTCATGAATGAATTAAATTTCCAAATTCAATGTTTGTGGAGGACTTATAATGGGTAAGCCAACCGGATTTTTAGAGTATAAACGGGAACTGCCGTCCGATCGCCCGCCAAAGATGAGACTCAAAGATTGGAATGAATTTCACGAGCATTTTCCGGAGGAGCAGCAACAAATACAGGGAGCCCGTTGCATGGATTGCGGTGTTCCATTTTGTCATAGCGGGCTTTTAATGGGTGGTATGGCTTCCGGCTGTCCGTTGAATAATTTAATTCCGGAATGGAATGACTTGGTTTTTCGCGGTTTATGGCGTGAAGCCGTCAAACGTTTGGAACAGACGAATTGCTTTCCTGAATTTACCGGCCGGGTTTGCCCGGCGCCTTGCGAGGGTTCCTGCACTTTAGGAATGCATGAGCCGGCAGTTACCATTAAGACTAACGAATGTGCCATTATTGATAAAGCATTTGAAGAAGGCTGGATTGTTCCGGAGCCCCCCCAAAAACGCACTGGCAAAAAAGTCGCGGTGGTTGGTTCCGGCCCTTCAGGACTCGCCTGTGCCAATAAGCTTAACAAAGCCGGACATTTAGTAACCGTATTTGAAAGAGCCGACCGGATCGGCGGTCTTCTCATGTATGGTATTCCGAACATGAAGTTGGATAAGAAAATTGTACAACGGCGGGTTGACTTAATGGCTGCCGAAGGAGTTACTTTTGTAACGAACACCGAAGTCGGAAAGGATTACCCAGCCGAAAAATTACTAAAAGAATTTGATGCCGCGGTACTATGCGGTGGCGCTACCAAACCTAGAGATTTGGCAGTAGAAGGAAGAGAATTAAAAGGCGTCCATTTTGCAATGGATTTTTTGGCGGCAAATACCAAGAGTTTACTGGATTCGAGTCACAACGACGGCCGATACATTTCTGCAGAAGGTAAAGATGTTATTGTTATCGGAGGCGGAGATACGGGTACCGATTGTGTAGCCACCTCTTTACGCCATGATTGCAAGAGTTTAGTTCAATTTGAAATTTTCCCGATGCCTCCTGCCGGGCGGACAGCGGATAATCCATGGCCGCAGTGGCCGAAGGTTTATAAACTGGACTATGGTCAAGAAGAAGCAGCTGATGTTTTTGGAGCAGATCCCCGTCTCTATTGCATTAATACCAAAAAAATAGTCGGCGATGCGAGCGGTCAAGTAAAAGAAGTTCATACAGTGGCAGTTAAATGGGAAAAAGACAACAATGGCCGGTTTGTCCCCCAGGAAGTCCCCGGCAGTGAAAAAGTTTGGCCGGCTCAATTAGTGTTACTGGCTATGGGATTTTTGGGTCCGGAAGAGAATCTGCTCAAAGCCTTAGGTATTGAACAAGACAGCCGAACCAATGCCAAAGCCGAATACGGTCAATTCACCACGAATGTAAAAGGAGTTTTTGCAGCCGGTGACATGCGCCGTGGCCAAAGTCTGGTGGTTTGGGCGATTAATGAAGGCCTTGGCGCCGCCAGAGAATGCGATCGTTATTTAATGGGGAAATAAATCCTATACTCTCTTCCCTATTTAACTTATAACTTAGATAATATTCATCATTAAATCCTGCAATTTAAAAACGCAAAGCGTTTGAAGTGCTTCCTTATAAACGCAAAGCAATTTTAGATCATTGCAGGATTTTGTTTTCATCCTGACTAATATTCATATCGTAAAAAAATTTATTGGATTACCCTAAGGCCATTCCAAACCCCTTTCATCCATCCATAATGACAAACAACCAATAACGGTTTTAAATAAGGAGACTGACAATGTTACATACGGAACATATTGAAGTATTTAATTTCCGAGGCGCCTTTCGGGGAATGAGAAACCCCAAAGCAAGTTGGCATTTATCCGACACGATTTTTGACAATGCAAGCGGTGCTTTGGTAACGTTGGGAGAAAACGATCGTAAATTAGCATTAACTTTGGTTACGTCCGGTAGCGATCATCGGAAGTTTTTGCGGCAAATCCTCATTAGTATGGATATAGTGGCTCCGGATTATTGGTGGAAGGAAATGGACACCTATAAGGTAGGTACTGTTGCCAATAGTACCAGCACTATGCATAAATTGACCTCTAGACCTTTAACACCGGAGGATTTTAGCTGGGATGAGAGCACTCCCTTCCGGAAAGAACTCTTAGCTCATTTAAATGATTTAATTGAGCGTTTCAAAGCATTAACGAAAAACAATGAAGCCGATCAGGCCAAAATAATATGGCGGCAGTTGATTCAAGACTTACCCATGAGTTTTCATTATACCCGCACCTGGACCAGTAATTATGAAAACCTGCGCAATATTTATCATGCCAGAAGTAATCATAAACTCAGTGAGTGGCACGATTTCTGCAGATCACTTGAAAAATTGCCTTTCAGCGAACTGATTACTATCAAGTCAGTCTAAAGGTGATTAGGAAATGATTTCTTTAATTGCAGCCATAAGTAAAAATCGAGTGATTGGAAACGGTGGGCGTTTACCCTGGTCTCTCCCCGCCGACCTGGCCTATTTCAAAAAAATAACCTTGGGTCATCCTGTAATCATGGGCCGCAAAACCTTCGAATCTTTGGGCCGACCGTTACCAGGACGGGAAAACATCATTATCACCGAAAGTAGAAATTACAAACCTAAAGATTGCCTAACCTTGCATTCCATTGATGAAGCCATGGCGTTTTGTAATGGCAAGAATGGTTTTGTAATTGGTGGGGCTCAAATCTACCGCCAGTTTTTCCCCTATGCGGAAAAACTTTATATTACCTTCATTGATGAAGCTTTTACCGGCGATTGCTTCTTTCCTGAGGCCGATCCGAAGATGTGGCGGCTCATCTCTCAAACCAAAGGAGAACGGAATGAGCAAAATCCTTATGATTATTACTTCTTAGTCTATGCAAAAGAACGATAATGAACTAACTTTTGTATAAAAGTCAAACCGATTTTCCGCCTAATTCAAATGCCGCATTCTTCACATCAACTTTTTCATCAACTTCCCCTTTGCGGCTAAGTCCTGGAGCAATGAGTTCGGCTACAATATTCAGTTCCAAATAATTGGAACATCGCCTAAAAAAATCTATCACCGGATTAACAGTTTCCCTATTTGTCTCTTCAAACGGAATAACGATAATGACGGATTTACCGCGTATCAGTTTACGGTTTTGAGGAGCGTTGAAATAGACCATGCGGTCGATTAATACTTTCATTAAAGCTGTGGGCCCATACCAATATACCGGCGTCCCCAAAACCAATAAATCGCTTTGAGAGATATCCGAATAAAGCTGATTCATATCATCATTTTTAACACAGTGTTTGCCCACCCAGCAGGCATGGCAACCGTCGCACTCACGAATCCGCAAATCCCCTAAATGAATTATTTGGGTCGATGCTCCTTTCGATCGGGCTCCTTCCAAGACTTTTGAAACCAAAATATCAGTATTTCCATTTTTTCGCGGACTCCCCATCAGGCCTAGGACTTGTACAGGCATTTCTAATGACCGCCTCCTCCATATTGAATCATCTGATGCCACTTAGGGTCGGCCAATACGACTGAACGATCCTTATGCCACTTCTCGGCTGTCCAATATCGATCCAGAAGTTTCACTGTGTTTTCTTCTTCTACCAAACTAAATCCATATTTCTGGTAAAACTGAATTGCCCAAAATACATCGGCCCATGTTCCAATCAAAACCGGTCCCGAAATTGACTGATACAGATGAGTGAGAAGTTCGCCGCCAATCCCGCGATGCTGCATACCAGTTCGTACATAAGCATGCCGAATTAAGGTTACATCTTCCCGTGGCTGAATGCCCATGACTCCCGCAAGTCTTTGATCCTCCTCATAGCCCCAGAAAGTGATACCGCTTTTGATTTCGCTTTCCAATACATCCTTTGACATGTAGGGGATATGATAATGTTCGGCCGGGATAATCTTCTGATATATTTGAGCTGCATCATTAATGATCTGATAAATTTCGTCAAAATCCCGACTGCTTTGTTGATGATCACATTCACGAATCATGTTTACCACCTTTTTGGATATCAATTACTCTAGTATTTCATCACAGGTAATATAACATGACCCCGCCATCTTCCAAAAGCTCCACTTGGGTACTTTTTTAAAGGTACCAATTCTCTTCCTTTATTTGATTTCTTCCTGTTTCACAATTCTCCAGGTCCAATATAAAATGATTATCGCAACCGGAATCAATAACAGACTTACTAAATTTCCGGAAAAAATCTGTACCAGCCAGGCCCTGAAAAACTGACCGCCATCTAAAAAGCTGGTGAAAATCCCATGATAATTTTGAATCTGATAATGTGCCAAGGCAGCCATTTTGGTAAAAAATTCAGCCATATTGGAGGCAATATAAAGGTTGACGATCACGGCCGGTATCCCAATGATAAAGGATCGGATAATATTACCCCTCGTTGCTACGGTGATTAAGGCCACCGGAACCAACAAATTTGTTAAATCGCCTAGGGGAATAAAACGAATTCCCGGAAGAATAAAAGCTAACACCAAAGCTACAGGAATTAACAAAATCGCAGTAACGACAACGGAAGGAATACCAAATAGAACTGCTACATCAAGACCGATATAGGTTTCTCCCAGATTAGGAAAATGTTTAGTGATAAATTGTTTCATCCCATCTGCAATCGGGACCAATCCAGAACCTAAAATGCCGCTCATTTTTGGTAAAATATACATGATTGCTGCAAAACCCATTGCCAACTCGGCGATTTGTTTAATATTATAACCGCCGAAAATCCCTAATATAAGTCCCATTGAAAGTCCCAGGACCATAGGCTCGCCCAGCAAACCTAATTTTTGTTGGATTTTTTCGGAATTGGCATTCAATTTATTGAAACCGGGAATCTTGTCCATCAGGCGATTCGCAATTAAAGCAACAGGAAAGTAAGTACCAGCCCCCAAATGTGGGATGCAAACCCCATTCATACCGGAAAGCTTATGAATCATGGGTGCACTCCAATCGGACAATTTCAACATAACGATGAATGTAACCGATGTTGCAGCAAGCGTTATAAAAACATTGTTCGTTACCTGATATATCATAACGGCAACTAATATAACATGCCAATAATTCCAGATATCAATATCAACCGATTTGGTGAGCTTGAAAATTAGCATTGCCAAATTTATTATAATGAATAACATCATTAAAACGGGTACCAGTTTAAACGACCAAGTTATGGCGGCTAACGGCGGCCAACCAGTGTCAAGTACATTAAGATGAAGCCCAGAGCGGCTAATTAATGCTGTAATCACCGGATTAATAATCTTGACAAAATATTCGAAAACCATAAAAATACCTACAAAACCGATACCGATTGTTAATGCCGACTTAATCGCCGTAACCACTTTAATTCGAAAAATCATGGCCAAGATGAAGATAAGTACCGGAAGAACCACGTAGGTCTGAAAACTAAGAAAATACGTAATTGCATTTTTCAAGGTTACCATTTTATCCCAAACCATCGCAAAAATAAGATATTCTTGGATAAGAATATCATAGAGCAGACAATCTATCAATTTAAATCCTTATTTGCTATAAATTTGTAATACAGGATTAAAGCATATTAAGGATTGTCCGGGGTACTTTAATTTAAGACCATCCAAATAAAAAATTCCTCTGGATGGGTTCTATTTTTTCAATGTAAAAGGTGATAATGATCGAAGATATTTTAAATCAAGCCATTCTTTATCATACTGCGCCAACTTTTTTGAACCTGAAGCCAGCAACTCTTATCAACTTCACGGAATTCAACAAGCTTTACCAATCATGGCTCTACTTTTCAAGGAAACAACTAAAAGGACTTTTAGCTGATTTGCATATAAATACGGTAATTGAGTATGAAGAAATCGACCATCAAGCCGGAAAACAAGCCTTAGTCCTATTCTATAACACGGAAATACTAGAACAAATTCTCTTTCATCAAGAAAACTGTACTTTTTTGGCCGGCTGCGGATATGAAACCAATCAAAATGTGAAAGGGTATTTAAATCAATTATCCCTAAAACTACTCTCGCCGAAATTTCCTCACGAAATCGGAATATTTTTGGGAATCCCGCTGGGTGATGTTGTGGGCTTTATTACTAACAAAGGGAAAAACTATATTTTCAGTCAATATTGGAAAGTCTATCAAAACCCCCTGATGGCAAAAAAAATTTTCGCTTCCTATGACTATGCGAAAATTGATTTGCTTCAAAGACTAAAGAAGTACCGAACCTTTAGCAATTGAACCATATTCTTTTCCAGACAACTAAAAAAGAAACAATTACATATGATTTACTCTATCTCAAACACACATAAAAAGAATTCGTCCCAAACGAATAACTTATAACTTATAACCATAAATAAATAACTAATAACCAGTCCCTCTATTCCCCGCCCATACCCACTAATTTTAGCAAACTCTCAAAGCTGGTATAATCCAGACTTGGATTCATACCATTGCGGATTCTGGCTTTCGCCAATGCCAACTGTAAACTAATATAAGTAATCTGCCTTTCTAAAAAATAAACATTTTCCAACCTAGGATCGGAAAGATCGGCATAATTATAGCGATTTATTGCTGCTTGGTAATTATCAAGGGCTTTTTTGACATCCGGATCCATCACAAACTCTATTTTTTCAAAATCGCTATGAACGGGATACTGGTTTTCATCTTCGTGCATACGCGCAATCCCTGTGGGTACCTTATAAAAGTGGAATTGTTCTTGGGCATTATTTCTTCGTGCTGAATCATAGACCGGATTTGCCGACTTGACCTCGTTTTTGAGGTTCTCTAGATGATTTTTAGGGTGGTAACTATGGATTAATTTTGATGTAGGATTTGTTTCGGAAATCATCAGCTAACACTCCCATCGTTATCGTTTTTTGCAAACTGCGCTCATCTCAAATTATGTAGATTGAAGTTTTGCTATTCCAAAAAGATACATAAAAAAAGCTGGTTTAGGGGATATTAACCAAAAAAGGAGATTGAACCGATTGAATTCAGAACGGGTTAAAGAAATTATTGAGTCTCATGGGGTCATTGCAGTGAATTTCCATGATTCCCCAGTCTGGCTAGAACAAATTAATGATGATCAGAACGTAGAGATAACCACTCTCGATACCAATCAACGTATGGAAGTACCCATCGATCAATTGACCGAATAAATAAAAATATCTACTAAAGTTTTTCTTGGAAGCGACGAAAAATGTATTACATGAATAGACCACAAAAAGTATGCTTCCAATTCATTTCAAGCCGCGTCGGGCGCGCTTTTGTGGGATAAGCATTACATCACCTAAAGGAGCTGACATTCGTGCCAAAGAAGAAAATCGAATTCGATTTGGAAACGAAATACCGGACTGTGAATTTTAACCAAATTGTTGGGATTGCCGAAAAACTAATGACTTCCCTGGTAAAAAGAGTCCAGCAAGTGGAAAACACCTTAAAATAATACCAATCTTACCTATATCTTTCGATTGACAATCCTTTTCGTATGTGCTATATTATTAAATACGTGGTCAAGGCATCCCGGTTGAGTTTAAAAATTACTCTGAAATGGATGTTATTAAAACCATCGATTTATGTAGGAGGCAAAAAATTTATGCAAGGTAAGGTCAAATGGTTTAATTCTGAAAAAGGTTTTGGTTTCATTGAAAGAGAAGGCGGCGAAGATGTATTCGTCCATTTCTCCGCTATTCAAATGGATGGCTACAAAGCTTTAGAGGAAGGCCAAACGGTTGAATTCGATATTGTGAAAGGTGAACGTGGCGCTCAAGCTGCCAACGTAACGAAAATATAATATTTCGAAGTAAACCAAGGCTCCGGAAATCAATCCGGGGCCTTTTTATTTTTCACTTCCGAGCAGCGAATTCATGAATTAAAAAGTCTCTAAATAATTTTGCCGATGGTGGAAGTGTTCGTTCTTCCAGCCAGGCAAGTCCGATTTCCCGCTCACAGATAGGACTGATGATTGGAAGGCATTTAACTTTACTGGAGTCCACTCCTGAAAACTTGGGTATCACAGCCACACCAAGACCTGAGGAAACCAGTCCTACGATGGTAGCCAAATCTCCCCCTTCAAATTTTACCTCCGGAGTGAAACCTGCCATTCCACAAAATTTATCCACTAACGTGCGCGTATTATAACTTTTTTTAAAACTGATAAATGGCTCACCCTTTAAATCTGCCAAACATATATTTGACTTCACAGCCAAAGAATGACTTACCGGAAGATAGGCATAAAGCATTTCATCCAGTAATTTATGCCAAAGGATACCATGCTGTTTTTCAAAGGGGCTAGTCAAACAAAGATCCACCTCCCCATTCACTAAATCTTTTAGAATATAGGGGGTTACATTTTCATAAAGATGAAATTCCACGCCAGGATAAAGGCGGCTGAATTTTCCTATCATTTCCGGCAAAATATTGAGGCCCAAGGATACCAAAAAAGTTAAAGAAATAACACCAGTAGCCGGATTACTCAATTGATTCACTGCCTTGATTCCTTGGTCAATTTCATTGAAGGCGTTTTCCACGTGTTTTAAAAATACTTCGCCAAAAGAATTCAATCGTACCGTCCGTCCCAAACGATCAAAAAGTAAAACACCTATTTCTTCCTCCAATTTGGTTATTGAGCGGCTAAGAGCCGGCTGGGATATAGCAAGGCTTTGAGCTGCCTTTGTGAAATGCTCGGCTCTTGCCACGGCCCGAAAATATTCGAGTTGCTGCCATTCCATGGATTTCTTTAAACTCCTTTATATATAAAAATATTTATAACAAAAAGGTATTATTTCTATGTATATTATAAATTGGACGTTATCAAGTGACAAGGAGTAAACTTAAAAGGAGCTGCTACGAAGAACGGAAAGGATGTTTATACCCATGGAGTATACTGAAAAAAATAGCCCTGCCTATCGCCGGGCTTTAGTTGGCATGTTACTGGGTAGTTTGGTCACTTTTGCAAGTCTCTATTGTCCCCAGACCCTTATCAGTGTATTTTCAGAACAATATCACGTAACCCCGGCGACTGCCAGTTTTACCATTTCCTTTACAACCGGAATGCTAGCCATTTCGATGTTTATTTTGTCAATATTTTCAAACGCCTGGAGTCGAAAAAAAATTATGAGTTTATCGCTCCTGATGACTTCGCTTTTAACAATTTTGTCCGCCTTTGGTCACGATTTCCATTTTCTGTTAATGATGAGGCTCCTTACAGGGATAAGTTTGGCCGGATTTCCGGCTGTCGCCATGACCTATATCAGTGAAGAATTTTCCCCAGGCTCCATCGGCGGCATCATGGGCGTCTATGTAGCCGGAAACGGAGTCGGTGCATTTGTAGGTCGGGTTGTGATAGGTACTCTTACAGACCTTTTTTCCTGGCAAATCGCCTTGCTCGGTTTAGGGGCGGTCAGTTTGGTATGTAGTTTTTATTTTTGGCTGATATTGCCGGATTCTCAAAATTTTCATCGCCTAAATATTTCATTTCCTAAAGTGAAGGAGAGTATTCAAAACAGCTTAAATAATAAAAACTTATTATACCTTTATAGTATTGGTTTTTTACTGATGGGGGTTTATGTTACTTTGTTTAATTATATCGGCTATCCTTTACGAAAAGCACCCTACAACCTTAGCCAGACCATTCTCGGTTTTATTTTTGTCGTCAATTTGGTCGGTTCTTGGGGTTCAGTACTATTTGGAAAGCTGGCAGACCGGTATCCGCGTCCCTATGTCGTGACCGGAGCAGTTTTTTTGCTCCTTTCCGGTGCCCTGCTTACACTCCATAGTTCCCTTTTCCTTAAAATATCAGGACTGGTCATCTTCGCCTTTGGTTTTTTTGCTGGGCATACCATTGCTTGCGGTTGGGTCGGTTTAACCGCTTCCAACCAAAGTAAAGCCCAGGCCGCCTCATTATATCTCTTGTTCTATTATACAGGATCCAGCCTCGTAGGTTGGTCAGGGGGAATCTTTTGGACGCTTTGGGGTTGGCCGGGCGTGGTGGGATTGGTATGTACTCTTATGGGGATTGCAATGTGGATGGCATTTCAGACTTCAAATCCTGTGACCGAGAGCGAAAGTCATACTTGTACTTTCTAAAACAAAAATTAAACCCAAATAATGAAATTTGTAAAGAATTTATCCCGATAACGGATATACTAGCCAGTAGAAACTTCCGGGGGTGAATTTTTTGCGTACTTTATGGAAAGGCGCCATTAGTTTTGGACTGGTCAATGTTCCGGTTGGTCTTTATACAGCGACTGAAAAAAAAGAGATCAAATTCAATTATCTGCACGAAAGATGCAAAACGCCTATTAAATATGAAAAACGTTGTCCCACCTGTAATATGGAAGTTCCTCCGGAAGAAATTGTTTGGGGTTATGAATTTCAAAAAGGGCAGTATGTGATTTTAAACGAGGAAGATTTCCAGCGCCTGCCGGATAGTAATGCTAAAACCATTGATATCGTGGATTTTGTTGATCTCGAAGAAATTGACCCGATCTATTTCGATAAAAGTTATTTCTTAGAGCCAAGCCGGGGTGGTGAAAAAGCTTATGCATTATTAAAAAAAGCCATGCTGGAAACCGGGAAAATCGCTATTGCCAAAGTAACGATTCGATCCAAAGAATCCTTGGCAGTACTCAGAGTTGCCCAAAATGTCTTAATGATGGAGACCATATTTTACCCGGATGAAATCCGATCACCAGCCACACTCAACGGTGTACAAAACGAACCCCCCTTGCATGAAAATGAAGTCAAAATGGCCAACAATCTTATTGCCAACCTCTCCAGTCATTTCGAGCCGGCCAAATATACCAATCGTTACCGGGAGGATTTACTCAAACTGATAGAAGCCAGAATTAGTGGCGGAGAGGTCGCTCAAACGGAGGAACGTGAAACCGGCAAAATCATTGATCTGATGGAAGCCTTAAGGGCCAGCATTGAGGCTACGGAAAAAAAGGAACCAGCTGCCGTGGTGAGTGAGAAACGTCGGGGAAGGACAAAGACAGGTTAACCGCACAACAAAAAAATCGGCTCTGGGCCGATAGATTATTAAGACTCATTCTTAGCGCATTCTGGTAATCTCATTCAACATGGGATACGAATTGGAAGGATGAGTGTACTCTCCCATCAAAGCCTGACTCATGGACTCGTAGAAAGCAGGATCTTCACAGCAGGCATTAATATTTTTCAAATAATCCAACCGCAGTTCCAAATGCAACTGGATAGGTTTTTTCGATTGCTTATCCATCACGTTACCTCACCAAAGCTTAATAGATTTATTGTAACAATGATGTTCTAGACAAAGCCCTTAATTCCTGCTAATATTTTCCGGATCTTTCCGTTACTTTTTTGTGAAAACAGGCATTTATAAGTAAACGTTATACGGACATTCCCTTAATGCTTAATTTCAAAACACACTAAAAGCCTGCAATTCATTCCCCTACGGATATATCATTACTCAATTCATTGATGTCTCCGGATTGATATGGAAAATACTTTGCCAAATGTTCACCGGCAAGCCCGATACCCAGACAAACTCCCTCGGCAAATTGACCTTCTTTAAATCGGGATTGCATTTTTTCTTTGGTCTCATCCCAGAATCTCGGTGGGACTTTCTGGTCAATGCCTTTATCGCCGATAATCGCAAATTTGCGGTCTTTAATCGCTAAATAAATTAATACTCCATCATGTTGTGCCGTATTAGCCATTCCTAAACTATCAAATACTTCCTTTGCCCTTGCGAGAACATTATCTCCGGCTTTGCTTTCCACATGGACCCGAATTTCCCCGGAGGTTAATTTTTCAGCCTGCTCAATAGCCGAAATTATCCTTTGCTTATCTCGATTGTTAAAAAACTGGCGTGCTTTAAACACATGCCACATGATTCTTCACCCTCCTACCAACTTCCACTCGAGCCGCCGCCCCCAAAACTACCGCCGCCGCTACTAAAACCTCCGCCTCCAAAACCACTGTCCGAGCTACCCCCGCCGGAGCTTCCTCCACCGAAGCCTCCTCCACCAAAACCACCACCGCCCCAATACCATGGTTCACTAAAACCACGTCGATGACGATACTGTTGCTGGCGAGCGCTGCGTCCGATATTGCCGAACAGGGAAACAAAGAAAATTATGATTGCCACTAAAAAGGCTAATGGAAAAGCATGATCTCTGCTTTTTCGAACCGGAACGGAATCATTATTTTGGAAAACATATTTTGGGGAAATTGCTCCAATCATTGCACCAATCCCCGATGACACTCCTCCATAATAATCACTGTTTTTAAAAAAGGGCGTAATTTGGTCGCGAATAATCGCCCCGGTCTTACCATCCGGTAAAACCTCTTCCAGACCATACCCCACTTCAATTCGGACCTGATGCTCTTTAAGAGCTACCAAAAAAATTGCCCCGTTGTCTTTCCCTTTTTGGCCGGGTTTATTCAATTCGAAAAGTTTTTCCGTAAAGCTAACCAATTCTTCATCTTCCAAGCTGGGAATGGTAACCACCAATAACTGATTGCCGGTATCCGTGGCATACTTATCAAGTTTAACCGCCAATTGATTTCTTTCGCTCTCCGAAAGAAGCTGTGCCTTGTCGGTAACATAGGAATCAATTTTAAAGGGGCTCATTCCAAATGCCAATCCGCTCACCATGAATAACAATATAAAAGCAATGACCGGCACTATCCAGCGTTTCTTCATTTTAAGGCCTCTCATGTTTAATCAAAGCTCACTTTCGGAGCCTCTTTCGAACTCTCAGGAACTTCAAAATAATCTTTCGTAGAAAGTCCCATCATCCCCGCAAAGATACTCCCCGGAAACAGTTCGATTTTATTATTATAATCCTTAACCAGATCATTATATCTTTTTCTTTCAACCGACAAACGATTTTCGGTGCCGGACAGCTCATCCATCAGACGGTTGAATTGGTCATTGGCCTTCAATTGGGGGTAATTTTCTACCACGACTAATAAACGGCTTAAGGCCGATTCAAACTGACCATTAGCTGCAGCTTTTTCTTTAATTCCGTTAGCCTGCATCAATTGGTTACGGGCATTATTTAAATTGGTAAATACGTCTTTTTCATGGGTGGCGTATCCTTTTACCGTACTAACCAGGTTAGGAATGAGGTCGTGACGCCTGAGTAATATGTTGTCAACTTGCTTCATCTGGGCCTCTACCTCGTTATTGGCCAACTTAAAATTATTGGAATAACTGAAATACATTCCAAAAGGAATTGCGACTAAAAGAATAATTACGACTAATAAAATACCTACAATAATCCATGCCTTATTCATGAAATTTTCCTCCTCATTGGTATAATATTTATCCTTCATCCAACCTAAGATAGAACAACTATTTCCATATTTTTTGCCCTCTTGGGTACTTTGCAATTTCAATAAACCGATAGTACTTCCAACTTTATTGGTGATAAACGAAAATAAGCCCTAAAAGTTCCCTAAAAACAAGTCACGATTAATGTAGCTCTCCCTCCACATTGTCTTTAAAGGCCCTAATGATGAAAAGTGTTAAATCCTCCCTTAGATTCTTTTTAATTGGTGTTGTCAATAACTCTCCATCGGGGCCGAAGATAATGTCGACTTCAGGCCGGGTGGGAAAATCTTTAGGGACTTTTACAACCACCGCTTTTTCCTGTGTATTTAAAACTACCAAAGATCCGATGGGAAACGGCGCGATATTCTGTAAAAATATCTTGGTTAACTCAGGATCAAAAAGGATTTCTCCTTGATCCCGAATATATTCCATTACTTCATGAGGGAAAAACCTTTTTCGATAAATACGATCCGTAGACATTGCATCATAAACATCAGCCAAAGTTACAATCCTGGCATATTCATGAATCTGATTGCCTTTTAATCCTTTGGGATAACCTGAGCCATCAAACCTTTCATGGTGTTGCCAGGGGATACACTTGGTGATATCATCAATATCCACGCAGTTATGTAACACATCGTATCCGATTTGGGGATGCTTTTGAATTTCCTGATATTCCTCAGGTGTTAATGGACCTTTTTTATTTAAAATCGATTCAGAAATCTTCGCTTTTCCAATATCATGAAGTATTGCTCCGGTACCAAGTTGTTTCAATTTCGAGTCACTGTATCCCATTGCAATACCCGTCATAATGGATAAAACGCATACTGTGACATTGTGAGAAAAATGATAATCATTCATGGCCCGGATTTCTACCATATTATAACTAATCGTTTGATTGTGGATTAACTCTTTAATAACATGCCCAATAACTGCTTCAATCCTTTGCCCGTTAAGTAATTGACCATTACGAATACTGATCATTGTTTCTTTGGCGATTTTGGTAACTTCTTTTTGAGTTTCTATTTTTACCAGAGGCTCAACCTCAATTTGACCGACACGGCTATCAATAATGTACAAAGACGTAATACCTAGCAGCTTTAATTTGTCAATATAATGCTGGTTCAGATAAGAGCCCTTGGCCAGTAATACATTTCCTTCAGCTGAATAGATGTTTTTGGCCACCTGCATTTTTTCTGTCACATGTTCAATGGATAAGAGTATCATATAGACTCACCAAACCATATCTTCTAAAATAAACGTTTGCTGTCAAGTAACATCGTTACTGGTCCATCATTGACTAAGGCTACTTTCATATCGCTACCAAAGCGCCCTTTGGCTACAGGTAAGCCAAATTCACGAACTTGATTGCAAAAGCCTTCATACAAACGTTCTCCCAATTTGGAAGCTGCAGCCGCTGTAAAACTGGGCCGGCGACCATTCCGGCAGTCTCCGTATAAGGTAAATTGAGAAATAATTAATAACGGCAACTTCAATTCTAAGGCAGACAAATTTAATTTTCCGGCTGCATCCTCAAAGATACGCAAATTAACTATCTTTTGAGCTAAATAAGAGCCATCAGATTCCGTATCACCGGTCCCTACACCCAAAAACACCAATAATCCCCGATCAATCCTACCGAGGACCTCTCCATCAACGGTTACTTGGCTTTGCAAAACTCTTTGGACTACCGC
>JAEZKW010000228.1 GCA_023415375.1 Bacillota bacterium | reverse complement strand
TCTGCTAACCAATACTTTTCAATCAATGAGAAACAGGAATACCCAAAAGTTCTAAGTGTTTCCCTATGTGTTTTTGTAGGGCTTTGTAATAATCAGATTCATACTGACCCAGTACTTGATAAATTCGATCTTTAAAAAGGTAAGTTCCATCTGAATTTTTGGCTTGTAAAATTAGGCCGTAAGTGATGTGAAGCGTTTGTCTGGCATCATCTTGTTCCATTAAGCCTGGTAATTCTTTATCGCTTCGTTCTGTTATATCCGGAATATTGGATGGGTCCGCTCCGATGTGATAATAGCGTTTGGCTTCATCCAGATGGAGCAAGGCAAACTGGTGCATTTCCCGATATAAGGACGGGGCTTTGGCAGCAATGATCCTTACCGCTTCAAGCCAGTTGGTGCCAGCTGTCTTCAGATGATAACGGCCTTTTGTTAACTTGCCGATAATGGGGAATACGCTGAATTTGTCACTCCCCGAATGGACGCTGATTTTATAACCGAAATGCTCAGCAATCTTAACATGGATTTCAAATTCTTTGGTAAAAGTTTGGATGTCACCGCGGTAATCGATACCTTTTTGGAATTCACCACAAAAACGTGGGGCTAAACTCGTGATTGACACTCCGCCATCAATTAATTCGGACGCGACAAAGTAATGCGATTCCGGGGTCGTCGAAGTGAGCGTTTCATCGATGGACATTTCAAAATCCACCGGATGGCCACATTTTTTAATGACATTTTGATAAATATCAATGGTATAAGTGACAGCCTCGAGATAAGTCAGGATAATCTTTTGAAGGTCAGGTTTTGAAAAATGAATGATTGGGCCATCTTCTAGTTGGATATCCCGTCCGAGGTATTTTACTTCCAATGGCTGGCGTTGATCAATGGGAAGCTCGGCGTATTGTTTATCGATTTCTTCAGCAGATAAACTAGCAATTTGGTTATGAATATGTTCGGAACAATCGAGGGTGATCATGTTAAAGCCATTTTCCAGTGCCATCTGAACTTCTGAGGGCGTTTTTAAATGATCACCATCAGCGCCAAAACCGGCAGTATAACCCTCTTGAAAAACAGCCACGGAAGCAGCGTCTAGTACATCCTCATAAGTTCTACCCGTGAGGTTCAATTCGCGGATTGATTGTTGAGCCAGTACAGGAAATATATTTAGGTCTTTGATCAAACGTAAATGACCGGGAGAAGCTAAACCCAAACGATCGCCGAGCCCGATCGTAATGTCATAACCCTGATGGGACTTTGGACTCGTGAAACTAAAGGTTTGCCGTAGTGCCTGGCAATTTTCATGACTCAAAGGGCAAATTTTTGCTTTTTCCCCGTGCGAGCTCGCGCCATTGCAAGAAACTTCACTGCCTTTGAACTTTAAGAAAACTGGACTATCCTTAAAAATAACCAATTGTTTTTGATCATTGATGATGGCTAAAAAGAAAAAAGATCCGGCTTCAAATACTAACGAATCAGCATAAACTTGATACTTCTCAAAGTCTTTGGCCAAATTTACCTGAATTTTCTCTAGGTTGGATTCATTGCTTAAAATATTACATATTTCTTGCCATGCTTCCATTGGTGGTAAAAACCTCCCTCTCCTCTGGTTATTCTTTATCAATATTGTAAAAACCGAAACCCTACACAATCGGTTTTCGCTTTCATTTTATCATGATGAAGATCAGCTGGATAGTAATTGTCCACTAAAAACAAATTTGTGCTATGATTGCCAAAATTCTGTAGAGGCTTTCCCCATGTTTTCACTAATTTTAATTTAAATTACTGATATTTTGAATCAGTAAGGTAAAAACCTGAAGGGGGGGCATTTATGGCGAAATATTCAATGATTTTCACCTATTCTTTGGCGAAGAAAGGTTTATAAGCTTGTGATAACGTTGCCCAGCCAAGTTCCAAAACAGTAGGGTCGTTGTAAATGAATGTAGGCGATGATATAATTTTTGTGAGCGTTTACAAACAAATCCGGAATTCTGTTCGCGGACTTTAAAATCGGTCGAAATGAATCTTCGGATTCAGTCCTTCAATATATCGTTGAAGCGGAAAGAGTGTACTTCAAATTGATGAAAATTTTTTTTAATGATATTTCGTAATCGCTTACAAAAATTACAAGGTGGTCCTAAAATGAGAATGAGTGATATTGCTGAATTGGCGGGAGTATCAATTGCTACCGTTTCCAGGGTATTGAATGAACCGGAAAAAGTAAAGCCGGATACCAGAGAAAAAGTTCAAAAACTTTTGACGGAGAACAATTTTATTGCTAATGCAGTAGCTCGGGGCCTAGCAATTAGCTCCATGAAAACGATTGGGGTTTTAACTGTAGATATTCGCGATAGTTACTTTGCGCAGGTTACTTACACGATCGAACGAAAATTCACTGAACTTGGTTACAATGTTCTATTGTCCAATACGGGAGGGGAACTTGGCGAAAAAGAAAAATATTTGCGTGTAATGCTGGAAAATCAAATTGACGGCCTGATCCTGGTAGGTTCGGTTTTCAAAGAACGAAGTGGAAATAAGCATATTCTGGCTGTCAGCGATAAAGTCCCAGTCGTAATGGTCAATAGTTTATTAGTGGGCGGGAATGTTTATTCTATTCTCTGTGATGATGTTCATGGAGTTCAAGAAGCAGTCCGGTACCTCGTACAGAGCGGAAAAAGGTCTTTATGGTACTTGAATGATGTTAAGAGCTTTAGTGGCCTTGCAAAATTGCAGGGTTTTAAAGAAGAGACTGCGTCCCACGGAATTCCCGCCCAAATTATCGAGATTCCTCGAAGTTTAGAAGGCGGCCGTTATGGAGTCCATCAAATTAAGGCCGGAGGGTACCCATTCGACGCCATCATTACTGGTGAGGATGTTACCGCAATTGGCGCAATGCAAGCCTTAAATGAATTAGGACTCAAGATACCGGAGGATGTAGCAGTCATTGGCTACAACAATTCGTTGCTAGCCGAGGCTGCAACCCCGACGTTGACTTCTGTTGACAATATGGCTGAAGCAATGGCGAGCAGTGCGGTTCAAGTCCTGTTCGAGGTGCTGCAAGGGAAACAAGTGTCACTGAAAGTTGTTTTAACTCCAACTTTAATCTTAAGGGATAGCACTTCTGGTAGAACGTTTCGTAAATAAAGTACATGCGAAAATAGGAAGAAACGCTCTACTGCTCAAGAATAAGAAACCAGGAGATGATTCATTTGGCATCAATGTTTGATATTTCCGGAAAAGTTGCGGTAATAACAGGTGGAGCCGGAGTCTTATGCGGCAGTATGTCTGAGAATTTGGCCCGAGAGGGAGTAAAGGTAGCAATTCTTGATTATAGTGAAGAAAAAGCCCAAAATTTAGCGGCCGAGATCAATAATGCCGGAGGAACAGCGGTAGCATACAAAGTTAATGTTTTAGACAAAGCATCTATTGAAGCAGCTAGGGATGGAGTTTTAAAAGAATTCGGCCGGGTGGATATTTTAATTAATGGCGCCGGTGGCAATAACCCTAAAGCGACCACTTCCAAAGAACAATTATTTCCAGCTGACTTGACAGCAAAGTCGCGCACCAGTGATGAAAAAAGCTTTTTTGATTTGGAAGCCGATGGAGTCCAGTATGTCTTTAATTTAAATTTTTTAGGTACTTTACTGCCGATTCAGGTTTTTGGCCATACTATGGCAGAAAAAGGTGGTGGAGTCATTATTAATATTTCTTCCATGAATGCATTTCGGCCTTTAACAAAGATTCCGGCCTATTCTGCGGCTAAGGCGGCGGTTTCTAATTTCACACAATGGCTGTCAATGCATTTAGCACCGGTCAATATCCGTGTCAATGCAATAGCCCCTGGATTTTTTATAACCGATCAAAACCGTTTTTTGTTAACCGATGAAAAAACCGGAGAACTAACGGCTCGCGGCAAATCAATCATCGCTCATACTCCAATGGGTAAATTTGGAGAACCCCAAGATTTAACAGGCACATTGATATGGCTACTATCCGGAGCTTCTTCTTTTGTAACCGGAATTGTAGTACCGGTTGACGGCGGTTTCTCCGCCTTTAGTGGGGTATAGTTAGGCAAGATTACTTAGGTATGAAGTCAGAATTCAGTAGTCAGAATGGACACACTAATTCGAAAATAAACTATTCAAAACTTTCCATGCTTTTCTTTTCATTCTGAATTCTGTCTCCTGACTCCTATCTTCTATCTTACTGAAACAACTTTATAAGCATGCCTATGAATTCATAGAGATTTTAGGGAGGTTGATAGATATGAGTAAAGCTGATATTGGATTAATTGGTTTAGCCGTCATGGGCGAAAATTTGGTCATGAACATGGAGAGCAAGGGTTTTACAGTTGCTGTCTATAATCGTACCACAGAGCGGGTTGATGCCTTTATTCAAGGTCGGGCCAATGGGAAAAAGATCATTGGTACGCATTCGCTTCAGGAATTAATTGAAAATTTAAAAACACCCCGTAAAATTATGATGATGGTTAAGGCTGGCAAACCGGTAGACGATTTGATTGAGCAGTTGATTCCTTTGTTGGAGCCCGGGGATATTATGATTGATGGAGGCAACTCCCATTTTCCGGACACCATTCGGCGTACTCAGTATGTTGAGAGTAAAGGGCTACTGTATATTGGAACCGGAGTGTCCGGCGGTGAAGAAGGGGCTTTACGTGGCCCGAGTATTATGCCGGGTGGCTCGAATGCCGCTTGGCCTTCTGTAAAACCCATTTTGCAAGCAATCGCCGCCAAAGTCGAAGACGGTAGCCCTTGCTGTGATTGGGTAGGGGAAGGCGGCGCCGGTCATTTCGTAAAAATGGTTCATAACGGAATTGAATACGGGGATATGCAGCTAATTTGTGAGGCTTATCAGTTGATGCGTGATTTGCTGGGAATGTCTGCCGCAGAGATGCATCAAGTTTTTAGCAAATGGAATCAGGGTGTGCTGGATAGTTATTTAATCGAAATCACCCGGGATATTTTAGCTGTACAGGATGAGGATGGCAAACCGCTGGTTGATAAAATTTTAGATACTGCAGGGCAAAAAGGTACCGGTAAATGGACCGGTATTGCAGCCTTGGAAGAAGGAGTTCCTTTAACGTTAATCGGTGAATCCGTTTTTTCCCGTTGTCTATCGGCCATTAAGGAAGAGCGGGTGGCAGCCTCGAAAATACTTAGCGGGCCTAAACCGGAGTTTCAGGGCGACCGGGAAGCTTTTATCGAAGATATTCACCAAGCCTTGTTTGCTTCAAAGATTGTATCCTATGCGCAGGGCTATACTTTAATGCGGGCAGCTGCCGAAAATTATGGCTGGAAGTTGAATTACGGCGGGATAGCTCTGATGTGGAGGGGCGGATGTATTATCCGATCGGTTTTCCTTGGTAAAATCAAAGAGGCCTTTGATAAAAATCCTAATCTAGCCAACTTGTTGCTGGATCCATTCTTTAAGGAAAATATTACAGCCGCTAATGGCGGATGGCGCCGGGTCTGTGCAGCTGCTTTAACAAATGGTATTCCGGTCCCGGCTTTTGCATCAGCGTTATGTTATTTTGACGGTTACCGGAGTGAAAGGCTTCCGGCCAATCTTCTTCAGGCTCAGCGTGATTATTTCGGCGCCCATACCTATGAACGCATTGATCAGCCCCGGGGTCAATTCTTCCATACCAACTGGACTGGTAGAGGCGGCAATACTGCCGCTACAACTTATACCGCATAATATCGTAGTTGGATGTCTAAAGGAGAGGTGCATTAGAATGCCAGAATTACATCTCCAAAGCGAGAATATCACTAGTGATAATATCACTTCTGAAAATTTAGAGACCCAGTTACGCTCTTGGCTTGGGGCTCTACCGGCATGGCCTAAAAAGGTTCTTTTATTACCGCCGGACTTTACGCGTTATCATTCAAAAGCCGGTTTGATTGTGAAATTATTATACGAGATCCTGAGTAATGTAGAAACTCAGGTGGACATTATGCCGGCACTGGGAACTCATGTTCCAATGAGCGGAGATGAAAAAGCCAAGATGTTTGGAAAGGAAATACCGGCAGCTTGCTTTATCGAGCATGATTGGCGCAAAGAAACTGTCAAGGTCGGTGAAGTGCCATCCGAATTTGTAGCCAAGGTTTCTGAGGGACTGGTGCAATATCCGATTGATGTAATGGTGAACCGGCGTTTATTGGATTCAAGTTATGATCAAATCATTTCCATCGGACAGGTGGTTCCCCATGAGGTGGTGGGGATGGCGAATTTCAATAAAAACATTTTTGTTGGCTGCGGTGGCCCTGATATGATTAATAAATCCCATTTTCTGGGAGCGGCTTACGGTATGGAACGGATGATGGGACGGGCTGATACACCGGTGCGAAAGGTTTTTAATTATGCAGAGGAACATTTTTTGCAGAACATCCCCTTGCAATATATTCTAACGGTTACCACGACAAAAAATGAGGAAACCAAATTAAGGGGCTTGTTTATCGGCCGGTCCAACCGGCTTTTTGAAAAGGCGGCTCTTTTAAGCCAACAATGCAATTTAAATCTGCTCGATAAACCATTTACCAAGGTTGTGGTATACCTTTCGCCGGATGAGTTTAAAAGCACTTGGCTGGGTAATAAGGCCATTTACAGAACGCGGATGGCGATTGCCGATGGAGGAGAGTTGCTAATCTTAGCGCCGGGAGTGAAACATTTTGGTGAAGATGAAACGATTGATGGCCTTATTCGAAAATACGGATACGTCGGGAGTAAACGAGTTTTAGAGCTCATTCATGAGCATCCTGATCTAGCCAATAATTTGTCGGCTGCTGCCCATTTAATCCATGGTTCATCCGAAGGACGCTTTACCATAACCTATGCTACGGCCCAGTTAAGTAAGAGCGAGGTGGAACAAGTCAATTTCCAACATCGCCCACTCGCAGAGGTTTTACAAAAATACGACCCGGCTGTGTTAACCGATGGTTATAACACTTTAGCGGATGGGGAAGAAATTTACTTTATCAGCAATCCGGCTTTGGGCCTATGGGCCGATCGGAACCTTTTCATGAGCAAGGGTTAAAGCTGAAAGTTTTTAATGCCCATGAAAATGAACGAGTTTTAGTTATTGCAAATTTTTCAAACTGCTATATCAGGGAAGTAAAATTCGATATAGATTGAATGGAGGTAATACAATGAATTACGGTTTCAATGTTCCTAAAGAAGGCGCTTTGGATTTTGTTTCCCTTGGGGCTCTGGTTCACCGGTTGGATCCTGGTATTATTCCATTTAGGAAAGCTGATGAATGCCAGATTCACGTCAGCGGTGGCGAATTTAACTGTGCAGCCAATCTTTCAGACTGTTTCCGATTGAATACTGCCATTGTAACCGCAATGGCCGATTACCCTATCGGGGATTTGATCGCTGAAAGAGTGCGGGCTATGGGCGTTAAATCATTTTATAAACATTTCAAAAATAATGGAGTCAACGGCCCCAATATGGCAACTGTATACAGTGATAGGGGCCAAGGTATGCGGGCTCCGGTTGTTTTTTATAACCGGGCAAATGAGGCAGCCGCATTATTGAAGCCGGGTGATTTTGATTGGAATACCATTTTTAAGGGGGGAATCCGTTGGTTTCATAGCGGAGGCATTTTTGCTGCTTTGTCCGAAACCACCGGAGAAGTAATCATTGAAGCGATGAAAGCAGCGAGGGCAGCAGGCGCCGTTGTTTCATTTGATTTAAATTACCGGGAAAAGCTCTGGAATATCTGGGGTGGTCAAGAACGTGCCCTCTCCGTTTTACAACGGATTGTCGAGCAAGTGGATGTTCTTGTCGGTAATGAAGAGGACTTACAAAAGGGACTGGGCATTAAAGGCCCGGAGGTTGCCGTAAAATCCAAATTGGACCCCAATACTTTCTTCGGCATGATCGATAAAGTCATTCAAAAATATCCCCAAGTGAAGGTTGTGGCCACTACTTTGAGGGAAGTCCACTCGACCAACCGGCATAGTTGGGGGGCTGTCGCTTGGGTTGATGGAAAATGTTATACCTCTCCTACCTGTGAGTTGGATGTTTACGACAGGGTTGGCGGTGGGGATGGGTTTGCCTCCGGTTTGTTCTATGGAATCCTCAGCGGCCTGGGTCCTGAAGATGCCGTTAAACTGGGATGGGCACACGGGGCCTTGTTGACGACGTATCCCGGAGATACCACCATGGCTACTCTTGAACAAGTAAAAGCCTTTGCAGAGGGAGGTTCGGCGCGGATCCAGCGTTAATTCGGTCTCGAAACGGTATTCCATAGATTGAAGAGAAAAGCTGTCTCAAAACAAATGAGGCAGCTTTTTTGGTTATTTATAAACGACTGATTTTCCTGTAATGTAAAGGGGAATGACTGGTGATAGATTTGAACACTCTTCCAAAATGGGCTATACTGCCAAAACCTACTTTTTCGGAAATCACAGAAGCACTTAAACGAGTTTCCCTTAGCAATTTTTGAGCTTCCTTAATCCGCACATTGTTAAGGTATTCAATGAAGGTAAAGCCAGTGACCTTGTTAAAAGCACGGCTTAGATAATAAGGACTCACAAAAAATAATTTTGATATCGAAGAAAGTGAGATTGGTTCCGCGTAATGTTGATTAATGTATTGGACAATTTCAGAAACCTTTTGATGAATTGGAGTCGGATGTTCCGGAATATGGGTCGGATTATCCTCGACATATCGGACAGAAAAAACCAGGAGTTGCATTAATAACGATTGAAGGGAAATTTCAAAACCAGTTTTCTTAGCCTCTATTTCTTGAAACATCTTTTGCAGAATATCTTCTATCAGAGTTTGAGCCTTTATGGAGAAGTGAATTAAATTGACGCTAAAAAGGGACTTCATAATTTCATCGATAGGGCTATCAAGGGCACTGACAAATTCTTTACTGAATTTAATGAGTATTCGCTCATGATTTGGAACGCCTGTATCGATTGTTTTATGTAAATCGTAATTATTGATTAATACTAAATCGCCCTTTTTAATGAAAAAAGTACGATCTTTAATAAAATAATATCTTTCACCCGATAACAAGTAAAATATTTCGAAACGATCATGGAAATGGTTTGAGGGCATGGTATAATGCCCGATTGCATTTTTATAGCAGAGATAGAAAATGTTCGTATCGTTTTGATAATCGTTATATATATCTTTCATTTCCGTTTCCATAGCATTATTTTAACATAAAAACAATCAAGATTAAACAAATTTGTCAGGGATTTTATTCCTAGCCAATATAAGGGGTTTTTATTGAAATTTATATTATAATATACTTTATGTGGCATATTACAAGATCTAAATCGCTCTGGACAAGCGTTTTTGGTCTTCGAACGATAGGGAAGACTGAAAATACAGCACCCAAAACCGGGCAGCTTTACTTTATTCATCAACTATACACTCAGTATCGACAACGGCAGCAAGACAAATTAGCAAAACATGTTAAGGTTTTTTAAAATACGGCAAGAAATGCACAGATTTATATGTGGCATTTTAGTAACATGATAGTGGAATAAAAATAAAGAAAGCGAAACACTTCGATGATACAAACTACCATGTTTAACATTATCGATTTTGGAGCGGTTCCAGATGGTTCCAAGCTATGTACTGATTCGTTCAGAGAGGCTATCAATGCATGTTCGGCAGTTGGAGGAGGAACGGTTTATATTCCAAGTGGAGTTTATTTAACCGGATCGATACAACTTAAAGGTAATGTTTCTTTATATCTTGATACGGGCGCTCGAATCCTCTTCAGTCCGAATAAGGATGATTATCCCGTAATTTATTCCAGATGGGAAGGGGTGGAACGTCAAGTATATTGCCCGCAAATATTTGGTTCTTCTCTCGAAAATGTTGCTATAACCGGTCGGGGAGTACTTGATGGTCAAGGTGATTATTGGTGGCGGCTTTTTCGTGAAAAAAAGCTGGAATACCCAAGACCTCGGCTAATTAGTTTTGAAGATTGTACGAATGTAAAAGTTGAAGGAGTTACTTTGGTAAATTCACCCAGTTGGACGCTGAATCCGATTCGTTGCCAAAATGTAACGATTCATCAGGTCATGATCAAGAATCCAGCTGACTCTCCCAATACGGATGGAATTAATCCCGAATCCTGCCAAAATGTGCATATTTCCAATTGCCATCTCGATGTAGGCGATGATTGTATTACACTCAAGGCGGGATCGGAAAAAATTTCAAACAAAGTACCTTGTGAAAATATAACAATATCGAATTGCACGATGATTCATGGCCATGGGGGAGTGGTCATTGGCAGTGAAATGAGTGGCGATGTTCGCAATGTTGTGATTAGTAATTGCGTTTTTGAAGGCACTGACCGTGGAATTCGGATTAAATCAAGACGGGGCCGGGGCGGGGTTGTTGAAGACATCAGGGCTAATAATCTCATTATGAAAGAAGTGATTTGCCCTTTTGCCCTTTATATGTTTTATCAATGCGGAGAGGGAGGCACCGAAAAAGTAGTCTGGGATAAAGAGCCTTATCCAGTCACTGAAAAGACTCCCATTTACCGGAGGATCCATTTCAGTAATATTACTGCAACAGTAGTGAATGCCTCCGCCGGCTTTATTTATGGTTTACCGGAGATGCCGATATCGGAAATCTCTTTTGATAATGTTTTTATAAACATGGCGGAAAACGCAAATCCGGGGATTCCGGCTATGATGAGTCATCTGGAGCCAAGAAAACAGGAAGGCTTATTCTGCTGCAACACCAAAAATATCTATATCAATAATGTACATATTGTGGGAAACGAGGGGGCGGCTTTTATGTTTCAGAAAACAGAAAACCTCGAATTGGCCAGATGTTCGGCCAAAATAACGGATCCCGCCCAACCGATGATTCGCCTAGAGCAGGTAACTGGAGCTTTAATTCATGGTTGTAAGACTGATCGGGAAATGGAAACCTTCTTAGAGCTGAGCGGGGGGCAGACTCGGCAAATCGAAATTATTGGTAACAGCCGTTTCATCGGGGAAGGGCAGGTTAAATTAACCAATGGTGCCCGAAATCAAGCATTTCACTTTTAAAAGGATATGTTTCCATTTCGATATCCGTAAGCTCTCGGAATTTGGCATGGGGAATAATATAAATTTAACTCTCTAGATAAGGAAGTGTTGCCCAGTGAACACCAATGATTGGTCAGTCCGGACGGTCGATACAGTTATTCGAACTTGTCAGCCGTTTCAAGTTTGGCATTATGAAACAGGATGTATTATAAAAGCGATGGAGCGGGTTTGGCTTAAAACCGGGAATGATCAATACCTGGACTTTATTAAGAAAAGCATCGATCCAATGATTGGGCCGGATGGTAAAATTAAAGGTTATACCCTTGAAGAATACAATTTGGATCAAATCAATACCGGCAGATCTCTTTTCTTTCTCCATCAGCAAACCGGAGAGGCAAAATATTTAGAAGCGCTTAGCATTTTACGGCTTCAGATGAAAAGTCATCCCCGTACCAGTGATGGCGGTTTTTGGCATAAAAAAATATATCCTTATCAAATGTGGCTGGATGGACTGTGGATGGCTTCTCCTTTTTTAGCCGAATACGGCAAGGTTTTTCATGAGCCGGCGCTCTTTGATGAAACCACGAGCCAAGTCCTTCTCATGGAAAAGCATACCCGGGATCCGATTTCAGGACTACTATATCACGCCTGGGATGAAAGCAAAACACAAAAGTGGGCAAACCCGTCCACAGGATGTTCCCCTCATTTTTGGGGCCGCGCAATGGGTTGGTTCACAATGGCGGTTGTTGATATTTTAGATTATTTGCCAATTGACCATCCCAAAAGGGGTGAAGTCATTGGCATATTCCGGAGGGTCATGGTTGCTGTTTCGGAGGTTCAAGACGCAGCCACAGGCTTATGGTATCAGGTTTTGGACCAAGGAAACCGGGAGGGTAATTATTTAGAAGCCTCGGCTTCAGCAATGTTTACGTATGCTATGTTTAAAGGTGCGAGGAAGAAATATCTTGAAAAAGAATTTGTTGCTACTGCCGAAAAAGCTTTTAATGGAATGATTCAGCAATTTATTAATGTTGACGCCGGGGGCTGTGTCCAACTTGGAAATATCTGCAGTGTTGCGGGCCTAGGTGGAAAGCCTTACAGAGATGGTTCTTATCAGTATTATGTCAGTGAAAAAATTGTCACCAATGATTTAAAAGGGTTGGCCCCCTTTATCATGGCCAGTACCGAACGTGAAAAGTTACAAGATACCGCTGAGACAAAAGAATAACAAAAGTCTTGCGGCTTCTCTGTTCATTAATAGTTAATGTATGGTAATGGATATCATGTTTTGGAATATACAAGGGAGTGATAATGTTGATGAATTCAGTGGAAATCGGAACCCATAAAAAACCACAATCAAGATTTTGGGCCCGGTTTAACCAGCAAAAGTGGGTGTTGTTACTATTGTTGCCTGGGGTCCTTTGGTATGTTATTTTCAGCTATTTGCCAATGATTGGTTCTTATTTGGCTTTTACCAATGCTGGCCTTTCCGCAAATGTATCATTTATTGGATTTGATAATTTTAAACGTTTATTCATGTCGCCTGACTTTTGGCGGGCTTTAAAAAATACGCTTATTATTAGTGCGTATTATTTAATATTTTATTTTCCACTGCCTATTATCCTGTCGTTATTAATCAATGAATTTCGAAGTATGAAACTAAAGAGAGGCATTCAATTTATCGTATATATTCCTCACTTTTTTTCATGGGCTGTGGTGGGCAGTATCTTTGTAATGATTCTTTCGCCTGGCTCCGGAATTGTGAACGATATTATTAAAGCTTTAGGCGGTGAACCAATTTACTTTATGGTTTCGCCCCATTGGTTCCGGGCGATCCTTACATCATCCCATATTTGGAAAGATGTCGGCTACGGGACGGTTATTTATATTGCAACATTGTCAACGGTTGACCTTGAGTTATACGATGCGGCTTCGGTTGACGGCGCCGGGTACTGGGGCCGATTATGGCATATAACCCTACCGTGCTTACGCAGTACGATTGCGGTCGTCCTTTTACTGCAGGTTTCCAATATCCTCAGGCTTTTCGAACAGGTTTTAGTCATGTACAGTCCGGCTGTATATGAAGTATCGGATGTTTTGAATACCTATTCGTTTGCTGAGGGACTTCAAAATGGCAATATTGGCTATGCCGCTACCATTGGCCTGTTTACTTCGGTAGTCAGTTTATTACTGGTTTTCGGCACCAACAGTTTAAGTAAAAAGTTTTTAAAAGAAAGTATTCTATGATAGAAGAATTGAGGTGTGAGAAATGGTATATCGAACGAGCATAAGCCGTAAGGTGTTTTTAATATTCAACTCCATGGTATGTTTCTTTGTGGCATTGGCGGTACTTTTTCCCTTATGGATGGCGATTGCTACCTCGGTAGCTCCCGATAATCAAGTTGTTCAAGGTAATTTTATTCTATTTCCTAAAAGCTTCAGCTTAAGTTGTTATGCAACCATTCTTCAAAGCGGCTATATGAAAGGTTTTTTGAATTCGCTGGTGGTAACGGTGGGGGGCACCATTTTATCGATGCTGTTAACGCTATTTACCGGCTATGCGCTGGCTCAGAAAGATTTAATCGGGCGTAAATTTTTTATGGCCTTTCTCTTTATAACCATGGTTTTTAATGCAGGCGTAATTCCCTTTTATATTGTTGTTCGAAATCTCGGAATGATCGATTCCTATTTTTCCCTATTCATACCAGTCTTGATTCAGACTTATAATTTAATTTTAATGAAGAACTATCTGATTTCGATCCCGGAGAGTTTAATTGAATCAGCCCGATTGGATGGTTGTTCCGAATTAGGGATTTTATTTCAAATCGTGGTCCCGGTTTCGATCCCGATTATTGCAGCGTTGACCTTATTTTATGTGGTATTTTATTGGAACCAGTATTTGAACGTGGTTATGTTCATTAATGACAGCGCCAAATATACGATTCAGGTTCTTTTACGGCAATTGATTTTCGATAACTCTTCCGTTCAAACAGGACAAAACAGAGTTTACCCCAACTTTAAAATGGCGGTAATGGTTCTAGCAATGTTGCCGGTTTTGATTTTCTATCCGTTTATCCAACGCTATTTTATTTCCGGGATTATGCTCGGTTCTATTAAAGGTTAACGGGTACACGCACGGCAGATTTCCCGCTGTAGAAAGGAGTTGATGAAGGTTTCAAATGTTGGTTGGTTTGGTTTTAAAAAAATTTTAGGGGGGGACTTATTGATGTTGAAGGTTAAAAAGTCAGTATCGCTGATTTTAGTTGGTTTGTTGGTTCTTTGTTTAGCAAGTGTGGTTGGCTTTACCGCAAAAGCACCGGTTACGCTGACGGTTTGTTTGCCTGGGTGGAGCGGCGCAACGGATCCCGGTTTGCAAGAAGAAACTAGAAAATACATGTCGGGAAAAAATAATGTCATTATTAAAATGATTTATATTCCGATGAATAGTTACAAGGATAAGCTGCCTGTTTTGTTGGCTTCCGGCGATATTCCTGATGTGTACCAGGTTACTCAGGCCATGGTGAATGTGCAGGCATTTGCAACCAAAGGTTATGCAGCCAATATTGATAAATATGTCAAAAAAACGAAACTCTACAAGATGGTTGATAAAAGGTATTTTGACTATATGTCGGCTAACGGCAAAATCTATGGTATACCGCGCGCTAAAGAACAAGAAAAGGTCATTTGGGTTCGTAAAGATATCACTGATAAGTATGGTGTAAAGCTTTCCAACATCATGACAACTGAAGAATTTTACACCGAGATGAAGAAAGTCAAGGATGTCATACCGTTTTCTTTTTCCAAATTCTTGGATAACCTGCCTGCCTTCTATAACGCCTTCGGTACCTATGATGAGATTCATAAGGTAAAAGGCAAATATGTTGATACATTCGACAGTCCGGAAATGCGTGAGTGCTTGAAATACGTCAACCGTCTGTATAAAGATGGTATCCTTGACAAGGAATTTCCGACAACCGATAATGGAACCCTGCGTAACAATTTGATCTCCGGAAAGGCTGCATCCGCCTTTGACTATGATAGTCGTTATTTCTATTTTAACAATGAAATCGCCCGCTTGGATCCGAATGCAAAGCCGAATTTATTCCCTGTTTTTGCGCTGAAAGGACCTAAGGGCCGCCTTGGAAGCTTTAACGAAGGTACTTCGGATGCTTTTGCAGTAAGCCCGAAATCGAAAAATATTAAAGAAGCGGTTAACCTCATCGACTGGATGGTTGGTACCGCAGACGGCATTAAAGCTTACCGTTTTGGCCTTCCCGGCAAACATTACACTGTGGTAAACGGCGAGTTAAAATTGACTCCTCTGGCTGAAGCCGGTGGCATGAGCCTGGATCAAAGCAATTTAATCAAGCAATTTGTGGACTTTGACGATATGAACTTTGAAGGCAAATTCCCCAATTCAGAGTTAACTAGTGTTTATAATAAGATGGTAGTTAAAGAGATCAGTAAATACACCGGGCCGAAATATGTTGTTCCGGCTGGAGCATCAACCATCTACGATAACGTTGGTCCGTCCTTGGTTAAAAAGCGTCAAGAATTGGCTCTGAAAATGATCATCGGAAATGAATCGATCGAAGACGGCTTCAAAGAATACCAAGCTTACTTCAAGAGCATTAACGGAGCTCAGATGTTGAAAGAATTGAATACCAAGAAATAAGAATATTTTGCTGAAGAGAGTCTGAAAAAGAATGCCCGTATAATGGTGAAACTTTATGGCGGGCATTCTTTTTTTATTAAATTCCATGAAAACCCTTAATACAGTCAGAGCCGTATGGTTTCTGCAAATGTCGATCATCAACAAAAGTTAAATAGGGGCTCCTGAAAAACGCAAAAACCCATATCAGGAATGAATAAATTTAAATAAAACGGCAGGAAAAATGCAAATGAAATGCCAATTAATCAATAAAAAGCTTGCATTTAGGAGCTGCCA
>JAEZKW010000204.1 GCA_023415375.1 Bacillota bacterium | reverse complement strand
TGGTAACTTCATCCCCTTCAATCTTCATCCGGCCGCCCCGGCCGTAACCCCCACGGCGTCTTGTCAAATCGCCCTGTAAATCATGGACGTCAAGGTCGAGCCCTGCCGGAAATCCTTCAATGATAGCGTTTAAGGCCGGCCCATGGGACTCGCCGGCTGTAAGGAAACGGATCATTTTTTTATGCCTTTCTTACTCATAATTTGAATTTAGGAAAAAATCCAGGAATATATAATATGGAATATAGAATTTAGAAGTCAGAATTCAGAATAAAAAACGAAAAAAGACCTAGCGAAAGTACTCCCGGCTCCCGGCTCCCGGCTCCCGGCTCCCGGCTCCTTCATTTCAGCCATAATTAACCCAATCTTTTGTTAAATTATAAATGAATTTTGGTAATAACGCAAATATTTAGGAGAGGGTTTTTGAATTTACTGCCGAATCTTTCCAGGATTCTAATTAATGGAGGGATTCCATGCTTCACGTATTTCGCCAAAATGATATTCGAGGAGTGGCCGGTAAAGATTTAACCGATGAATTTGTGGAGGAGTTAGGCCGGGCAATGGCCACTTTTTATCATAAACACCAAGTGGATACAATCAGTCTGGGTTATGACTGCCGTTTAAGCTCACCCCGTTTTAGAGACAGGTTAGCAAAAGGTTTAGTCGATTCCGGGATTAATGTCATTGATATCGGCATGGGTCCTACCCCACTCGTCTATTTTTCTTTATTTAACTTACCGGTTGGCGGCGGAGTGATGATTACCGGAAGCCACAACCCGGCCAACGAAAACGGTTTCAAAATTTGCCTCGGTAAAAGTACTGCTTTTGGTGAACAAATCCAGGAGATCCGTAAAATCATGGAGGACAAGGATTACCGGACCAAAGCGGCTAAACTTACGAGTCAACCGTTGATACCAGCTTACATCCAATACTTAAAAAGCATCCTCAAACCCGGTTCCAAGAAAATCAAAGCCGTGGTCGATGCCGGTAACGGTACCGGTAACCTGATCGCGGTGGAATTATATAAAAGTTTGGGCTGGGAGGTGGTTGATATCTTCTCTGAGCCCGACGGCAGTTTTCCCAACCACCATCCAGACCCGACCCTGCCGGAGAATATTGAAGTTTTGGCTGCCAAAGTGAAGGACAGCAACGCCGATTTGGGCATTGCTTTTGATGGCGATGCCGACCGGATCGGAGTGGTCGATACCCAAGGCCGGATACTCTGGGGCGACCAGCTGATGATCATTTATGCCAAACAAATTCTCGGAGAGCATCCTCATGCCAAAATCATCGGCGAAGTGAAATGCTCCCAGGCGATGTTTGATAAAATTCGTGAAATGGGCGGGGAGCCTATAATGTGGAAAGTCGGACATTCGATGATTAAAGCCAAAATGAAGGAAGAAAATGCCCTCCTTGCGGGTGAAATGAGCGGCCATCTTTTCTTTGCCGACCGCTATTATGGTTATGACGATGCAGTTTATGCCGGGGCGCGCTTAATAGAAATCTTATCCCACTCGAGGGCTACACTTGCCCAAATGGTCGACGAACTGCCGCAAACCTTCGCCACTCCGGAAATAAGGTTTGATTGCCCGGATGACAAAAAATTTCCCCTTGTTGAAAAACTGGTGAAAGTATTTAGTCAGAAAAATAAAGTCATCTCCATTGACGGCGCCCGTATTCTCTTTGAGCATGGCTGGGGCCTGGTTAGGGCCTCCAATACCCAGCCGGTACTGGTGATGAGGTTTGAGGGGGATTCCAAGGAAGCGCTGGAACAGATTGAGGCTGAAGTGAGAAAAGAACTGGATCGACTGGCGAAAGAGTGAGTAGTACAGCATTATTAAATAAAAAGTCAGGAAATATCTATGAAATTAAGTATAATACCGAGCTACAATCCAAAACCTGAAAAAGAATATTGTTGTGTTCCGGCAGTTTTACAAATGATTCAAGAACGGCGAAACCTTACTTTTGCCTCCCAAGATGAGATAGGATATCAGTTGGGCTTAATCGTTCCAAAAGATAAAATGAATTTGTTCAGTAAAGTCCGGACAGGGTCGATGCCAAAGAACGGATGGGGAACGCAGACCCGGAAAAGCGAATATTCCATCGAAAACTATTTTATCCAAAATAGACTACCGCTGAAATTCGATATGTACCCCCTCACAAAAATCGCCGACATTTCCCAATTTATCATTCAAAATTTAATGGAAAACAACGACATTATTCTTTGTTACAATAGCCGAGTCTTGTTTGGCGATGGAGACAGTGAACACGTTTCTCTGATTCAAGAGTTTGATGCTGAAAACGGTAAACTCATTATCATCGATCCGGCTATAGGGGTTCCGAAAATTAGGGAAGCTGAATTATCAAATCTAATCGAAGCTATAAAAACTCAGGCGACCAATAACTTATATGGACTCTGGATTGTTTCGGAGATTGAAAAGTAAGCTTAAGGCTATTTTATCTCAACATAGATGTAGGTCAAGCGTTTAAGAGGCTTTGCTTCTCGATTCACGGGTTGAAACCCGCGGCTGTGACACGGCTTACCGGTTAAAACCGGTATTATTGTCTCTTTGATTGGTAAATTTATGTCCGATCTCTTGCCATCTTTAAAACCCCAAAATTTACTGCCGCACGTGCGCGCGCCTGATCCTTCCCATACGGTAGCGGGGGAAGACCGGCTGCTTCGAACCGACCCTATAGATGGGGGCCTTACTTGAAGTTTGTGAAGAATTTGATAGCAAAACATATAAAAGGGTTGTTATTCTTGATGATTGTATTGGATTTAAATGAATGTCGATTTTTATGGTCCACGGATTTCACCGGCTGAGTGACTTTTGGAGCGGCCCAAAATGTCACCTCCGCTCGTGATACGAGCGGCAAGGCCGCCACGGAACCCATGGTTCCCGGACCCTCCTTTATTCATCCAGGGTTTTTGAATGTCGCCGCCATCCATGGCACTCTGTCTGGCAATTGAGTGTTCCTTCCGATGGCGACCGTAGTTTTTCATCCAAGAAAAAATACGTCGCCCGTCTTCCTCCTTTGAAGACGGAAAAACTTTTGAATGCAGATTCTTTAAGTTGTATTATTGGGTTATTTCAGGATGCCAATTTATCGTCTATAATCAAAACAAGCAAGCCAATAATTCATTTTCCCTTCTCCCTTTTACCTTTTCACTTTATAGAAATCCTTTTTCCTTTAAGCTGCAATAACTCCGCTCTCCCGTTATCACGTGGTCCTACAATTCAATACACATGATTTTCCCGGCTTCTTGGAGTTTACGGGTAATGAAAATATCATCCTGGCTGGGTTCAGGTTCTCCGGAGGGATGGTTGTGGAAGGCGATGATGGATTTGGCGTTATTCATCATGGCGGCCATAAAGACTTCGCGGGGTTCGATGTAGAGTTTATCAAGAGAGCCGGTACCGATGATGTGGATGCCTATAATTTTGTTTCTGGAGTTCAGTGAAATGATGCCGAACTTTTCGACGGGTTCGGATTTGAGATCAAGGAGGTATTGGAGGATTTTATAGCAGATCGAAGGGCTGGTGATTGAGTAGTCTTCGAGATCATAACGGTGGCGGCGGGTGCGGATTTGTTTGAGGGTGTAGATGTTGATAGATGATAATGGCATGAGGGAATACCTCTTTTACTAATTTAGGGCCGATGGGAGACTGTTCCTACCTCCCACACCCTCCAGGACAAAAGGGTCGAGGCGGCGACCCTTTTGAATCCGCCGCTCGGAACCTACGGATT
>JAEZKW010000015.1 GCA_023415375.1 Bacillota bacterium | reverse complement strand
GGATTCGGATTCCCCGGCTTTGGCTTTGGATTCGGACCGTTTATTTAGCCTTCCGTGATTTGGTTTCCTTGGCTTCGGTTTCGAATTTTCATTAGCAGAGAAGGAATAAACTCTAAAAAGAACCCTCGAACTTAATAGTCGGGGGTTTTATGTATTATTTGAGGAATGCCATCTTACATCAACCGATATCCCACCCCTGGTTCAGTTATAAGATGAATGGGTTGTGAAGGATTTTTTTCGATTTTACGGCGCAGTTGCCCGACAAAAACCCGTAGATAATGGGTTTCATGTTCATAATTCGGACCCCAAATCACTTTTAATAATTGAGTGTTGGTAAAGACCCGCCCCGGATTTGAGCCTAAGGTTTTTAAGAGATTATATTCGGTGGGTGTCAATTTAATGGGGTGTTCATCGACTGTTACAATACGTTTGGCCCGATCGATACGAAGGTCTCCCAGCTCTATAATGGGCTCTTCAGTCTCCTTGGACGAACGGCGCAAAGCCACCCGAATCCGGGCCAGAAGTTCTCCCATTCCAAAAGGTTTGGTAACGTAGTCTTCGGCTCCGGCATCCAACATAGCGATTTTGGTGCTTTCTTGTTCTTTTACGGAAAGGATAATCACCGGCACCTCCGACCATTCCCGTAATCGTTTAAGGACTTCCAAACCGTCCATGTCCGGTAATCCCATATCCAGAATGATCAGATCCGGCTTTGACATGACTGCTTCATTGAGTCCATCTTGTCCCAATGAAGCTTCAATCATTTCAAACCCATGAGCCCTCAAGGCGACTTTCAAGAAATGGCGAATTTGGGGCTCGTCGTCAATAACCAGAATTCGTGCTTGTGGGTAGGGATTGTTATCACTCATGATTCATCAGCTCGTTTCCTTCTGGAATCGCTTTTGGAGAATTGGCGGAGAGGGGTAAAGTAAAAGTAATGGTTGTACCATAACCTACTTTACTCTCTGCCCAAATTCTTCCTCCATGGGCATTGATGATTTCTTTACAAATTGTCAAACCTAAGCCGGTTCCTTTTACAGTTTGAGAGGTTTTTCCCCGGTAGAACTGGTCAAAGATTGCACCAATTTCGCTTTGGGGGATTCCTTCTCCTTGATCAATCAATGAAACGTGGAGTTCGTCATCGATACGTCGGGCTTTTAAAGAAAGTCCGGTTTCAATGGGAGAGTATTTAATGGCGTTATCGAATAAATTAACGATGACCTGTTCAATAAGCCCCATATCGACCTGGATTAAGGGGAGGCCCGGTTCGATCTCGACATCTATGGGACGTTTGCCAAGTGAACGACGGATATCATTAAGAGCGATTCCTACAATCTCTTCAATATCATACCATTCTTTCTTTAATTGGAGCATGCCCCTTTGCAACCGGGCCATATCAAAAAGATTGCCCACCAACCGGTTCATTCGTAGAGCTTCTTGTTCAATGGTGCGCAATAATTCATCTCGGGCGGCTCCGTCAAAAATTTCGCCTTCTTCCAAAAGTCCGGTAATCGCTCCGATAATTGAAGCAAGCGGTGTGCGCAAATCGTGAGATAAAGAGTTGAACATGGTCATCCATAGCCGCTCCGATTCTTGCAGCAAATAGGTTTGCTTGGAAGCTTCCGCTAAAGTTATCCGTTTTATCGCTAAAACGATCAGATTGGCAAAAGCCTCAATAAGATGGTGCTTATCAGGATCCACTACTTTATCGTTATTGTTAAAATAAGTTGCGATTACACCGAAGGTTTGTTCATCGGAGGCTAAGGGCATATAAAGGCCTTTGGCTCCGTTCAATGTTTCTGTACCGTACCCGGCAATTTGGCCATGATGGTAGACCCAAGTAGCTACAGCCAATTCGTTCTCATTGATGAAATTAGTATTCGTGCTAACTTGTGAAATTGAATAAGCTTTGAGTTGCAAATTCCCTGATTCATCAGCAAGTAGTATCGCCACTGTGGCATTCACGGATTCAGCAATACGCTGCACTGCCATGTCTAAAACTTTTTCCAGACCTTCAGTACCTGCTATGTTTTTACTTAAAGTATAAAGGGCTGAGATTCGTACTTCCCGTTTCCTGGCTTCATGAGCGTGGTGGCGTAGGCGTCCGGCTAATGTGCCGGTGACAAAAGCCACAGCATGAAACATTAAAAAGCTGAATAAATACCGGGCATCGGAGACGGTGAAATGAGAAACCGGGGGTATGAATAAAAAATCAAAACATACTGAAGCTAGGAATGCCCCTAATAATGCCGTATAACGTCCCCATAAAATTCCGGATACCATTACGGGTAATAAGAATCCTAAAGCAATATTAACTGGTCCAAAAGCCGGTTCGACAACTTTACCTAAAGATGTGATCAAAGCGACCATTCCAATGGTTGAGATGGCAGGTACCAGTTTAATCTTCGATGGAGCCCGGCGCGGTGTCAAACGAAACGACGGATTCTTCGAGGGTTCGGAGATAATATGAACACTTAACCCTTTGCTTTGTTTCAATATTTTACTGAAGATTGAACCACGAAAAAATTGGCGAATATTGGAAAGGGCGGGTTTACCAATGAGCAGATGAGTGACATTACGCCGCCGGGCAAGTCGTAGGACCTCGGTCGCAACATCATCGCCGACAACTGTAACGAGTTCCGCCCCTAATTCTTCCGCTAACCTCAGGTTATCGGCCAGAGCAACTTTTTCCTTTTCACTGGCCACTTCGAGCCGGGGTATTTCAATATAAGCTGCAATCCATGGCGATTTTAAACTGGCCGCCAAGCGATAAGCCGCCCGAATGAGCTGAGAAGAGAGGGGACTCTCACTGACACAAACCATAATCCGCTCTGCGGCAGGCCAAGGGCCGGAGATCGCATGGGCGCGCATATAGGTTTCAAGGTCGGTATCAATGTGTTGGGTTGTATAGCGCAGCGCCAGTTCTCGGAGTGCTGTCAGATTACCCAGTCTAAAAAAATTATCGGCAGCTGCTTGTGCTTGAGCCGGCAGATAGACTTTTCCTTCCGCCAGTCTCTGCAGCAACGCTTCCGGTGGGATATCGATCAGTTTGATTTCGGAGTCCTGAAGTATCCGATCAGGCACGGTTTCATGCATAACGACTCCGGTGATCCGTGCGACCACATCATTTAAGCTTTCAATATGTTGAATATTCAGTGCAGTATAAACATCGATACCGGCTGCCAGCAATTCCTCGACGTCTTGATAGCGCCGGGTATGGAGGGAACCGGGAATATTGGTATGGGCCAATTCATCCACCAGCACAATTTGAGGATGAAGGCGCAGAATTTCGCTTAAATTCATTTCAGAGAAGGTTCTGCCTTGATAAACAATAGAGCAGGGCGGAACTGCCGGGATCCCCTGGACTAAACTTTGAGTATCCGCCCGTCCATGGGTTTCAATCCACCCAATCATGAGCTGCTTACCTTCTAATAAACATTCTTTAGCAGCCGATAACATGGCATAAGTTTTGCCGACCCCGGCGGAGGCGCCGAGAAAAACCGTTAGCTTACCCCGTTCCGACTGGCGGACCTTGGCCAGCAGCGCATCAGGATCAGCGCGGGATTCCAAAGGGACCATTGCCCATCAACCTCCATTTTTCAATGAATCTAAAGCATAATTTATCTGAAGCACATTGACCCGGGAAACGCCAAATAACCCAAGAAACGGATATTCGGTGTGTTTGTGCACCAATTGGCGAATTGTCTCTGGCGGAAGTTTCCTGGCTTTGGCTACCCGGGGAACTTGTAGCAAAGCGCTTTCAGGCGAGATGTCAGGGTCTAACCCGCTGGCAGAAGCGGTTACCAGATCACCTGGTATAGGAAATTTAGCAGGTAACCCGTTTTCTTTGCGAACGATGTTGAGACGATCGGCAATTGTTTCAATGAATTGATGATTGGTGGGTGACAGATTCGAGCCGCCGGATGCCGTCGCATTATAATTAGCAGCTGAAGGGCGGCCATGAAAGTACTTCGCTGTCTGAAAATTTTGGCCGATCAAAGCTGAACCAATCACTTTCCCTTGATGGCGAATGAATGAGCCATTGGACTGTTTTGGGAAGCAAAGCTGAGCCAATCCGGTTACGACCAATGGATAACATACCCCAGTTAAAATGGTTAAGGCAAAAAACACTATAAATGCCCGGTAAAGAATTTTCCACATTTCAAACACTTTCCCTTCTGATGTTCTGTTAGAATAGTCTGATAATCATATCAATCAGTTTAATACCGATAAATGGAACAATCAGTCCGCCCAGGCCATAGATGAACATATTTCTCCGCAATAACTCATTTGCGCTAAGCGGACGATAAGTCACGCCTTTCAGAGCCAAAGGTACCAAGGCGATGATAATTAAAGCATTGAAGATTACGGCTGCTAGCATGGCGCTTTCTGGACTACCAAGTCCCATGATATTTATTTTATTGAGTAACGGGTAGGTGCTGGCGAACATCGCCGGGATAATTGCAAAATATTTAGCCACATCATTGGCAATGCTGAAAGTAGTAAGCGATCCTCGTGTCATTAACAATTGTTTACCAATGCCGACAACTTCTATGAGCTTGGTAGGGTTACTGTCAAGATCAACCATATTACCAGCCTCTTTAGCGGCTTGAGTGCCGCTGTTCATAGCCACGCCAACATCCGCTTGAGCTAAAGCTGGAGCGTCATTGGTTCCATCACCGGTCATAGCCACCAGGTGCCCCTGCGTTTGATATTCTCGAATCCTTTTGAGTTTGGTTTCAGGAGTCGCTTCCGCCATAAAATCGTCCACGCCGGCTTCAGCGGCGATAGCCGCAGCAGTCAACGGATTATCGCCTGTAATCATGACGGTTTTAATCCCCATGCGTCGTAATTCAGCAAAACGTTCCTTCATGCCACCCTTGACGATATCTTTAAGGTAGATGACTCCAAGAGCCCGACTATTTTCTGCAACCACCAAAGGGGTTCCGCCTTCTTTGGCAATCCGATCCGCATTTTTTTGAACCTCAGGGGGAACTTCGCCGCCTTGGCTTTTTACATAGGTAATGATGGCATCGGTTGCGCCTTTGCGGATTTCCCGATTATTCAAATTGACACCGCTCATTCTGGTTTGGGCGCTAAAGGGTACAAAGACCGCTCCCAGCTTCGTTAAATCCCGTTGCCGGATGTTATATTGTTCCTTGGCGAGAATGACAATGCTTCGGCCTTCCGGGGTCTCATCTGATAAGGAGGCTATTTGGGCGGCATCGGCGAGCTCCCCGGCGGTAATTCCTGGAGCCGGAATGAATTCAGTAGCCATCCGGTTTCCTAATGTAATGGTTCCCGTCTTATCAAGGAGCAACACATCAACGTCACCGGCTGCTTCCGCGGCCCGCCCGGAGAGGGCTATTACATTTCGTTTTAGGAGACGGTCCATTCCGGCAATGCCAATGGCGGAGAGAAGCCCGCCAATAGTAGTGGGAATCAGACAGACCAACAAAGCTGCCAGCACAGTAATAGATGGTAATGCTCCTGAATAAATCGCCAAAGGTTCGAGTGTAACGACAGCCAGTAAAAAAATAATAGTCAGGGCGAGCAGCAAAATGGTAAGGGCGATTTCATTTGGGGTTTTTTGACGTTTCGCGCCTTCCACGAGATGGATCATCTTGTCTAAAAAAGTCTCGCCGGGATTGGCGGAGATTTTTACCTTGATCCAGTCCGATAAAACCCTGGTGCCTCCAGTAACTGAGCTACGGTCGCCGCCGGCCTCACGAATGACCGGAGCTGACTCACCGGTAATGGCGCTTTCATCAACTGAGGCGATACCTTCAATCACTTCACCATCACCGGGAATGGTGTCTCCCGGTTCTACCAAAACCAGGTCGCCCTTGCGCAATTCTGCAGCCGGGGTTGGGACAGTCATAGTACCTTCCAGTTTCTTGGCAATGGTTTCGCTTCGGGTCCGGCGTAATGCAGCGGCTTGGGCTTTACCACGGCCTTCAGCCAAGGCTTCGGCAAAATTGGAGAATAATACGGTCACCCAAAGCCAAAAAGCGATTTGAACATTAAATCCAAGTCCAGTGGTATGATGGACCCATAGATCACGGATAATAGCTAAGGTTAACAGCGTCGCCAAAACTTCAACCACGAACATGACTGGATTTCTCCAAAGCGTTCCAGGATGGAGCTTCACAAAAGATTCTTTGGTTGCTTGCCAGATCATCGTATGATTCAAGCTATGGGCAGCTTTTTTCACATTGTTCATTGTATTTCCCCTCATTCTTAGGGCTATTGCAAAAGTATTTATAATCAATGAGATTTCGCGCCTTGGCGCACCAATATATCGCTCCGATGGATACCGCAAACACTTATATATTGTATATCTCTATCGATACTTTTCTTTTTGCGACAGCCCCATCATATTAAAAAGTTTTTCCGGCGTTCATCATCAAGTGTTCAATAATTGGGCCCAAGGCTAAGGCCGGGAAGAAAGTCAGTGCGCCGACGATTAGAATCGTCCCGATTAAAACTCCGACAAAAAGCACTCCCCTGGTTTGAAAAGTCCCCGGACCGGCCGGGATTATTTTTTTACCTGCCATGGTGCCAGCAATCGCTAATACCGGTAGGATCACTCCAAAGCGGCCGAAAAACATAGCCAACCCCAATAGTAGATTATAAAACAATGTATTGGCGTTTAGTCCCGCAAATGCGCTGCCGTTATTACCCGCCGCTGAAGCAAACGCATACAGGATCTGGCTTAAGCCGTGAGGTCCGGGATTGGTTACCGATGCTAAGCCGGTGCGGGTTACCGCGGCTATGGCGCTGCCAACCAGGATTAATGCAGAGGGAATCACAATACCCAGCACCGCCATTTTGATTTCAGCGCTCTCAATTTTTTTACCAAGGTATTCGGGAGTCCGTCCAACCATCAATCCGACAATAAAGACGGCCAAAATAACAAAGATTAGGATCGAATAAAGACCCGCGCCCGCACCGCCGAAAACCACTTCACCGAGCATCATCTGGAACATGGGAATAAAGCCGCCTAGGGGTGTGAGACTGTCGTGCATGGTATTCACGGCCCCACAAGAGGTAGCAGAGGTAGCACTGGCAAATAAGACCGAATTGGCGACACCAAACCGGACTTCTTTGCCCTCCATTGAGGTCGGTCCTTTGAGGCCAAGCGTGGCGATCTGAGGGTTGCCCGCCGCTTCACTCCAATAAGCGACTCCAAGACCAACTAAGAATAGCAGGAGCATGGCTCCCAGGATAACATGACCTTGCCGCCGGTCGCCGACCATATGGCCAAAAGTGAAGGTCATCGCTATAGGGATCAAGAGCAGCGCGATGATTTCCAACAGGTTGGTGAATGGGGACGGATTCTCAAAAGGATGGGCTGAATTGGCGTTAAAGAATCCACCACCGTTGGTTCCCAGTTCCTTAATGGCTTCTTGGGAAGCGACAGGCCCCATCGGAAGCGTTTGAGTTTTTCCTTCTAATGTCTGAGTAGCAGTATAGTGATGAAAGTTTTGGATGACACCCTGCGATGTCAAGACTACGGCCAATATCAAAGACAGTGGAAGTAAAATCCAGATAACTGAACGGGTGAGATCAACCCAAAAGTTTCCAATCGAGCGGCAGGTCTTCCGGGTGAGCCCCCTGATTAAAGCGATTACAACTGCGATTCCGGTGGCTGCCGAAACAAAGTTTTGTACGGTCAGACCAAGGGCTTGGGTTAAGTAACTGAGCGTACTTTCACCGGAATAAGCCTGCCAGTTGGTATTGGTTACAAAACTAATCGCTGTATTCAAGGCCAATGTACCGGGAACTGAACCGAAGTGTTGGGGATTGAACGGTAAAAGCCCTTGAACCCGCTGCAATATGAAGAGTATAATAATACCTAACACATTAAAGGATAATAACGCGAGAGCATAGTGCTTCCAGTCCATTTCCTGATCGGGATCAATGCCGGCCATTTTGTAGAGCAACCGTTCCATCGGCCGGCCTAGCGGGTCCATCCAGGTGCGTTCTCCGCGAAAAACTCTGGCTATATAATGGCCTAGCGGCCACGCCAGGCCGAGAGTGATGGCTAAAATCAAGATCATTTGTACAATATCCATTATCATCATAACTCCTCCGCCTTTACTAGAGCATAAACAAGGTATATTAACAAACATACTGCTACTGCAGCTCCAACCATTAAGTCCATTGATTGATCACCTCATTTTTGTTAATTACATTTTGTATACCATCATTAGTTTTACCAGATTTAATATATTTTCTAACATATTCAATTTATTAAGTGTAAAATCGACTTGTGCCGTTATATCTGGTGATCGTAATAGATTTTGATGATGGTTATCACAGCAGCAAAGATGGCATACAGACCGACATCCGCTAAAAACTCTTTCATGCTCACCACCTCAAATATAGGATTATTATTAACTCCAACTTTGGTCTTATTATAAAACGATCCGAGGTCAAAGGGGGGTAAAGAAGGGGAGGAGGACAGTAAAGAAATAGTAAAGATCAATTTTACAAGAACAAATTTTAGTGGAAAAACAAAGTCAATCCTTGTTATAAGTGAATGTTTCTAGCCAAAACTGTAGAGAATGGTAAGGGCTATCAATAGGTTTAGAAAGCCGTAAACCAAGGAAGACATACTTAATAATTATGCCTAATTTACTAGGATTTTTATCTGAAGATCTGAAAAGGATTTTACTTTGTCGGCGTTTAATGTTTAATAAAGTGTAAGAAATGTCAGGATAAACAAGAAAAAAACGGGGTGGAAAATGAAGAAGTCCAAAAAGGTTATCATCTGGTTTGATTTGTTAATATTGATTCTATTTATCTTACTCATGACTTACCTTACCGTGAAATTCGCTCCCCATATTACGTATCTTTTTGAAAAGCCGGGTAGGTTAAGAGATTTACTGGCTTCTTACGGCCCCATTAGTATTCCAGTCTTTATTTCTTTCCAAATTATGCAAGTGGTAATTGCGGCAATTCCAGGCGAGCTGGTTCAAGTGGCAGGCGGCTATGTATACGGGACTGTATTTGGAACTATTTATTCCGTCATTGGAATTCTTCTAGGAACGGTAATTGCTTTTTATATCTCCCGGATACTTGGTTTTACCCTCGTAAAAAACTTTTTGCCCCAAAAGGATTTAGAGAAGTTTACTTTTCTGATCAATAACCCGAAATCGGAAATTACAATGTTCTTATTATTTCTAATTCCGGGAATACCGAAAGATACTTTAGTCTATATAGCCGGTTTCGCGCCCATCAAACCAAAGCTTTTTTTTATAATCTGCATGATTGCTAGATTTCCGGGCATTCTTGCTTCTTCTTATATAGGGGCTAACATCCAAGAAAGGGATTATTTACCGGTGATTGTTGTCTCAGTGATTGCCAGTATACTTTTTATAATTGGCCTGCTAAAAAAGGAGGTAATTGTTAGCAAATTGAGCCACTTACTGCATCCGCAAAAAGAGTGATTGTCTCAACGAAGATAATATTAAACCTTGATCCGGCAAGTTTCTGATGTAGTGTAAATCTGAAAGTTACTTGCCGGATTTATGTTAAATTTATGAAACCCCGATTGACAAAATGAATCTTTTTGTTTATCCTAAAATAGACAATAAAAGGAAACTCCTTGTTAGGTGAGGCTCCAATACAAACAAAGGCCACTGCCCAAAAAGGTCCAAAGACCCCAATGGGTGAACAGATTTAACCGGATTAAGGTGTAATCTAATGTGGCTGAGCTAATACTGACTCTCAGTATTAATACCGAAAATCAGTACTTGCTCTAAGGTGTATTGTGCCAAAACTCAACGAGAAGGAGGCCACCGGGATAGCTTTAAGTAACGAAGGAGACCTCCAGCTATTATTTTGGCCGTATAGGTTTCTTTTTTATTTTAACTTTGATGAAAGCCG
>JAEZKW010000070.1 GCA_023415375.1 Bacillota bacterium | reverse complement strand
GCCGTTCAAAGCTAGGGCTTTTTTGGGATGCTTGATAAGCGTTTTTTGGTTTAATCTGTTTCATCTATAGCACGGGCTGTCCAAATGCTGACAGCTATCAGCTATTGGCTTCAAGCTTTTAGCTTTTAGCTTTTAGCTTTTAGCTTTTTGCTGTTAGCTAATCGCCAACAGCCAACAGCCAATAGCCAATAACAACCCTTCATTAACTCCTTCGATAAATTCCTAAAATTAATTGTACTTCGCCTCTGCCTGTTCCTAATTTCTTGGCAATTTCCTCAATACTAATTCCTTGTTCCCATAATTCTAAAATACGTTGATGTCTCCCCTCTGGAACTGGACGGGCATTTTTAGCGGATAAATATTGATGATTCTCTGTTTCAGCCTCACTTGAAAATTCATTGGGTACTTCGATTGCATTATGAAATGTTGGCATCTCGGGGTGAACTTCCGGGGTATCGATTTTGTCTATTCCGCTATAAAAGCTAAAACCCTGTTCTCTGGTAACCGGCTCGTCAGACTCTATAATCGGAGTTGATTCCAAAATTGCATTTTTTACCTCGTTGGCCCTGGCCTCAGTTACCTCAGCAATCTCTTGAAATTCCTCAATAATCGCCGCTACTAAGTCCTCCAAATCTTGGATTTCGTTTTTGAGGTGTTTCATCCGCTTTTCCAAGGATTTTTGTTGCACCCTGTAAAGCACGAAAATAATGATGCAATTTAAGACAATAACCAATATAACCTCACCAGCTGCCACTATGTTAGCCTCCAATATTTATCCTGGCCTAGAGTTTGATATCAATATGTTGTCCACGTTTGGTATCCACTGCTTTTTCGATTTTGTCAGGGTTTGAATCCACCTTTTTCTTTTGCCCATAACGGCGATAACGGCGTTGTTGATTCCGCTCAGGAGTATCGTTATCGTCGCGAATATAATTGCCTTCCGAGGATGCTTTATTTTGCAATACTTGTTCACGTTGCTCTTGTGATTGTTTAACAGCCTCCCTAAATAATTCTTGTTGGGATACAAGCGGGCGGCTGTTATGGGTTTGCTCGATACGTTGTATATCAAGCGTACGAGGCATTATAGTCTGGAGATCTAGAGGCTTAAGCATCATTCCCACCTCTCACTTCTTCATCGATAGGGCTGAACCTGAATCTCTCCTTCGCTGTATACTAAAGAAGCATATTTAATTTCATCCTGAATCATGATTGTCGTTTTTCCTATTGTAACCCGGACACCAGGATACATGGTTTCTTTGACACGAATCCGCCCTTTTTCACGAGAAGGGTTTTGAATTTCGGTCATGATTTCTTGGCGAGCGGTTTCAATTTCAGCAATTTGGGCTTTTAAAGCATAAGAGGTTTTCACTAAATTCTGCAACATTTCTTTTTTATCATCCGGTAGGTTGGGAATTTTACTTAAAATGGCCATGGCCTTCTCGGCCTTCTCCAAACTGTCGACATTCTGTTTTAACTGGCTTTCCAAATTTTGAAGCTCTTGTTTCGTTTTTGGTTTAACTCCTACATCCAACTCAGTAACTGTCCCGAGCCTAGAACCAATTGTCTTAGCGGATATTTCTTCCCCGGAGCGTACTAAACCACCGACAATTAAGCCTTTCCCACCTTCAACGATAATCTTAGAATCGGCGCTTACCTGACAATGCATAATCGATTCTTTTATGGTAATACTGCCTTCACTATTGACAGTAACATGTTCGATGTATTTGGCTGAAAAGTCACCGCCGCACCAAATCTCTGATTTATCCATCCCGGAAACTCCGCCTTGAATTAGCAGATTGCCTCCAGCCTTGACATCGGCGGTATCCACATTACCGTATATTGTTACATCCCCTTCGGCTTCAACCTTAAAACCATTTTCCACATTACCACGAATCACTAAATTACCGGAAAAAATTACATTCCCGCTGTCAAAATTGACATCGCCCTTTAGCTCATAGATGGGCAGAACAGACAGTTTACCAGCTACCAGCGTCGGTTCGCCGCCACTTACAGCCGCAATTTTCGTGCCACCATCAATCCATTCCACATTCTTTCCAAGTTTTATAACTTTATCTTTGCCTGGGGTAGCTGGCAATTCACGTCCACGAATATCTGAACCGGGCTCGCCTTTGGTTGCCAAAATCTTTTCCGCAATAACTTGCCCTGGTGTAACATTTTGTACGGTTTGAATTTGTCGAAAATCAACTTTACCGGTATCATCTTCGATACAAGCTTTCCGAAAAACCCCGGTTTCAAAAAAGTATTTGATTTCCGCCTCTTTACCGGCTTCAGGTGCTTTCCCTTTGGCAATAATAATTCCACCCGTAGGATGTTGATTTACTGTAGTTTCAACCGCGCTTGGTATAACCCCAAAAATGATGCCTTCAGCGCGTATGGCATCCATCGTCTCATCAATTGTAGGCCAATTCCCTGCTCCCATTGGAGGATCAATAAATAAATTCGCCTCCATATTGTTTGAAGAAACCTGAATCCGGCAACGTCCATTACGGTCGGTTATGGGGGTGGTACTCTTCTCTTCGGGCATTTACTACACCTCCTCTATCGATTTCCGCCAACGATTTAGGCGGCCACGAAGTCTAAATATCGCTTTGGTATGTATCTGGGAAACCCGGGATTCCGAAATTTCCATAATCTCGCCAATTTCCTTCAGAGTTAAACCTTCATAATAATATAAAGCGATAACCATCCGTTCCCGCTCGGGCAAACAATCAATCGCTGTAGCGAGCGTGGTCTTAATCTCTTCCATCTCCACTTGATGAAGAGGATCCTCACTATCATTGTTTCGAACTAAATCCAAGACACGAACTGTATCGTCATCATTGGAATGGACCATCCACAGTTCATCTAAAGAACTTAAGGTTGTACAACTGACCTCAGATAAAAGTTGATAAAACTCATGAATACTAATACCCATTGCTTCACTGATTTCTTGATCAGTTGCCGAACGTCCCAGACGGTTTTCGAGGTCTGCACAAATACGTTCAAGCTCTCGTGATTTCTGCCTTACAGAACGGGGTACCCAATCATTGCTCCGTAATCCATCTAAAATAGCTCCGCGGATCCTGGCAATCGCATAAGTTTCAAATTTGATACCCCTCATTGGATCAAATTTTTCAATAGCATCCATTAATCCAAATATACCGAAACTTACCAAATCATCAAACTCAACGTTTGATGGCAAACCAATCGCTACGCGCCCCGCAACATATTTTACAAGTGGAGCATATCTTAAAATAATTGCTTCTCTGGTTGCGGGGGATTTTGACGATAAAAAATTCTGCCACAATATCTCCTCGCCCTGAGCCGTTTTATCGACTGACATTTCAACCCTCCTACTGCGTTAAAATACGCTCCATCCCGTTGGTTTTACTTTCCATCCTTGTAGAAAATCCACGAAAACTATGAGTAATTTCTATAAAATGAAGGTTGAACTCATTGATTTTATTTCAATTACTCCGGTATCCAAATCCAAAGTAACACTTTTCCCGACATGGCCCCCGGCGCTTTTAGCCGATATTTCCAGATTCATCCTTCGACAAGTTTCTTCGACAGCTATTATATTACGCTCCCCCACTCCCAGATAAACGTTCTGGCTACTAGTAGAAAACATCTCGGCACCTCCGATAATCTTAATGATGATTTGATTCAGCTTTGCGCCAAGACTTTCTAATTCCTGCACCAATAACGGAATCGCAGTATCTGCAAATTTGGCTTGATTGATGGGTGGAACCCCTAGCGAACTATCGGGCAACATAATATGAGCAAGACCGCCAATTTTTGATATTGTATCATAGGCACAAACCCCGACACAAGAGCCAAGTCCCAAAGTAATAATTTTGGCGGGGGATTTACCGACCTTGAGCTCTGCCATTCCAACACGAATCACTTCTGCCATGCCGCTTAGGCTCCGAGAGCGCTTAAGATAATTTCTAACGAACCCGGATCTGGGATTAAGAAAAAGTGTCCATTCATTTGTCGATCAGTCACACTAAACTGTGTCTTTATCATTAAGGCGTAATCACCAATCATTCCCAACTCAATTAATGCCGTATTTACAATGGCACCTACCATATCACAAGCAAAAAAAGGAACCGATGAAATTTGGTTCAATCCCGTTAACCGGGTAAGGCCATGCAAATAGGCGCCAGTCATTATACTCCCGATTTCTTTTAACGCGGATTGTTCATAATCATGAAATTCTTTTGTGGTTCCGATGGATCGACGCGCAATCCGATCCACCAGAGTCCTTGCCTCTGGGATGGAAAACAAAAATACAATTTTCCCGGGTGCATCCCCAAAAACACGCATATAAACACCAACTACTTCATTTTCAGCACCGCCGAAAATATCACTGGCATCTCCTAGTGGGATAATCGAGACATCCGGAACAGTCATCTCAATTTTTTCGGACAGCAATTGTGAAAGGGCGGTTGCTGCATGCCCAGCCCCGATATTACCAATTTCTTTTAAAATATCCAAATGTGTCTGGTCGAGGTCTTTCATGGTAAACATATTTAACCCTCCGACTCACCCTGCAACTCATTAAGCTGTTTAATTTCTTCTGCCGAAAGCGCCCGTTCCAAATCCAGAAGAATAACTAACCGTTCCCCGATTTTGACAACTCCGCTTAAAAAATAAGCATCAACACCCTTTGTGATTGAAGGCGCAAGTTCAATGGAGGATACCGGAACGCGCAAAACTTCCATGACCTGATCAACCATCATACCTATTTGATTGCCGTCAACTTCTACAATAACAATTCTTGATTCATGTCCGATCGCATGGACTACAAGTCCAAAGCGTTTCCTTAAATCAACAATGGGGACGATTTCTCCACGTAAATTGATGACTCCCTCAACAAATACAGGAGACTTGGGAACCCTGGTGACACCTTGCCCCAATCGTTCTATTTCCCGGACTTTTAAAATATCAACGCCAAATTCCTCATCACCAAGCTTAAAAATAACAAGTTGACGCGTTTCTTCGTGTACCTCGGCCTTGCCTCTCATGCCTGTTCCTCCTTTTACCAAAGCTTTCGAGTTAACTTATAAATAAGTTGACGTAGAAAGATTAAGCGACTGCCCTCATATCTAAAATCAAGGCAACTTTTCCATCTCCAAGGATGGTTGCTCCGGCTATCCCTTTAATGGAACCTAGATAACCACCAAGTGATTTGATAACAACATCCTGTTGGCGTAATAAAGAATCAACAACACAACCGACTAAACGCTCACCTGTTCGAATAATTACTACATCCAAATCATCTAACTGATGGTTAATCGCATCGGGAGTTCCTAAAACATCCTGCAAACGAATCAGCGGAATGACTTCACCGCGCAACATAAGAACCTCTTGTTTATTAATCCGCCTTATTTCACTTGGTTTTAGACTGACGATCTGTTCAACATAACCGGAAGGAATTGCATAAATTTCTTTACCCAGTTGAATCATTAATGTCTGAATAATCGCTAGAGTTAACGGTAAACGAATGGTAATCAAAGAACCTTCGCCATAAACTGAATTAATACTCACAAACCCACCTAAAGAGTCAACTTTGGATTTCACAACATCCATTCCGACTCCACGACCGGAAACATTGGTTACCTTATCCGCGGTGGAAAAGCCAGGTAAAAATGTAACCTCCAAAATATCTTGATCATTCATTTCGTTAAGAGCCTCAGCAGATAAAAGGCCTGCTTTCAAGGCTTTTTCCTTAACTTTTCTTACATCAAAGCCTTTCCCGTCATCCTGAATCGTAATAATAACGCTATTTCCTTCTTGAAAGGCGTTTAGAACGACTTTACCTTTTGCCGGTTTATTAGCTTTCTCCCGTTCCTGGGCTGCCTCTATGCCGTGATCGACTGCATTTCTAATAATATGAACCAGCGGATCACCGATTTCATCAATAACAGTTCGATCTAGTTCCGTTTCTGCACCATGGATTTGAAGTTCAATTTCTTTTCCGAGTTCCCGTGACAAATCCCTTACCAAACGAGGAAAACGAGAAAATACAGTATCGATCGGAACCATTCGGGCCCGCATTACGCTATCTCTTAAATCTAAAGTGAGGCGGCCTACTTGTTCCACAACCTCATTCAAATCTCGGGAACCAAGCGTTGTTCCGAGCGCTTCCAATCTAGAACGGCTGATAACAAGTTCGGCAACAAGATTCATTAAATCATCGAGCTTCTTAATCTCAACTCGAACGGTTTGCTGAGGGCTAATCTTACCTTTATCATGTTCTACAGCATCCAAAACCCGTTTTTCGATCAACAGCTGGTCAAGTTTTGGTTCCTCGGCAGTGACTTTATCGACATCCATAATATTTATAATGGCTTTGACAAAATCATCTGCTGAATTGGTGGAAACCACCCCAATAATGAACTGTAAATCAAAATGTTCATCTTCAAGGTCTTTTACAGTCGGGATACTACGGATAATTGTTCCTAACCTTTCAATCTCCCGCAATACCATGAAAACACGTGCACCTTTTAATAAACAATTTTCAACCAACGTCACATGTAAATGATAAAATTTTGAACCCTCGGTAACTGCAGCCTGAATTTGTTCTTTCTCCGCCACTGCATAACGCAATTGCAAATTTTGACGCCGTTCTCCTTGAGATTGGGCTACTGTTACGTCACCATTGATAAAACGGCGCAGGCCTTGTACAACACCCGTAATTTCAATATCCTCTTCAATTCCTTCGCCGATTTTAGTAGCCAAAATCTCAAGTAAATCTACAGACTCAAATAATGAATTAGTGATCTCGGGATTTAATGATAGTTCTTTCGAGCGAAGTTTACTTAATACGTCTTCCATGGCATGAGTCAAATTGCTCATTTTATTAAAACCCATGGTCGCCGAAGCGCCTTTTAAAGTATGAGCAGCACGAAAAATCTTATCTAAAATGGCAGAATTATCAGGATCATGCTCAAGTTCAAGCAAAGATTGATTCAAAGTTTGGAGATGCTCTTGACTCTCATCAATAAAAACGCTCAAATATTGGGAAATTTCCATAATCCTTCCCCCTCAAGGGTTAAATTAGACCTTTTACCCGCAATTCCTGCTGCTTATAAATAAATTTCAGAATCTTCTTTTTCTTATTATCAGACATGTTCAAAAAACGCAAACTCGCCCAAAAATAATTCTGTGAGCCTGGTTCCGGATGAGCTAAACGACCTACCCGAACAACATCTGCAAATGCCATAATTTCTTCATTATCCGGAAGTATAATCGAAAGTTTCAGTTTAGTGTGCAAAGGATATTCTTCGGGGACTTCAATTCTTATCCCGCCGGCACTGATATCAACCGAACTTATGCTATAAGAAGCCACTGGAACCCCATCCCTATAAAAATAAAGCAATTCAACAGGAATCCGAATCGCTAGTCGCACATCGGAACGATTCCTGCGTTCCATATTATCTGGTATCGAAACTGTCAGATGGTTTGGATCGTTTTCGTTTCGTTCAAGCACTCTGCCATTAAATACATACCTTGCATCTTCCTTGCAAACATGAATAGTCAATGTAACACCCAGTTTCAAAGGGATAACGTTTCCCGCCAAACATGGTGTTCCCAAAATAAGTTTAGTATCCAAAACATGAACAATACGGCTAGGATACTCTCCTCGAAAATATCCGTCCGAGATTTCGATTTCTACATAATCACCAATTTTAAAACTCATTTCAATAACCCCAATTATCGAAGTTTCTCAACAAGTCGGTCAAAAAAACTCGTTGTATGGTTTACATTTTCCGTACCGTTGCTTAACAAATTTTTAGCGATTTGGCTTACCGATTGACCTGCCATTGAACGCGGGTGGCTGAGAATAAATGGTTGTTGTTCTTTAACTGCTCTCGGAATAATGGGATCATAAGGGATAAAACCAAGAGGTAAAAGATCGACTCCCAAAAAACGTTTCGTTACAGTGGCTAATCTATCAACAACCTGATTGCCTTCACTCTCATTTTTAACCATATTGACGACTAACCAAATTATAGTATTAGGTTCGCTGCTTGCTATTACCTTAATGATACCATATGCATCCGTAATAGCTGTGGGCTCAGGTGTTGTAACAACAACAACCTCTCCAGCGGCAAGTACAAATTTTACAACATTTTTGGATAAGCCAGCTCCAGTATCTATTATCATAATATCGGTATATTTTTGAATTTCATTTAGGTCTTGTAAGCATTGCTCTAAACTTTTTTCGTTTAGATTAGCCAACTTATAAACTCCAGAACCACTAGCGATAACTCTTAATCCAGCTGGCCCATTGATCATCACATCCGCGATTTTCTTTTCGCCCAAAATAACGTGCCCCAAATTATAGGGAGGAAGTACCCCCAAAATCACATCGACGTTGGCCAGTCCTAAATCTGCATCAACCAATAAAGGTCTAGCCCCTAATTTAGCCAGGGAAATTCCTAAATTAACCGAAAGGTTGGTTTTACCAACTCCGCCTTTACCACTGGTTACAGTTATAACGCGGGGTTGATTTGTTAAATTCTTATTACCATTAGCTCGGACAATCTCCCGCAGTCGTTCAGCCTGGTCCGCCATAGCCACCTCTTGTAGAATCTCGAAATACTATTCAATATGTAGAAATAGATTACGTTAAATGGGAAAGAAGTTTATCAGATTTGGCAATTTCAATATCATCCGGAACATTTTGACCGGTGGTTAGATATGAAATTGGCCTGCGAATTTTCCAAGCTAAACTAATTATTGGTCCAAAACTATTTGTTTCATCGAGCTTGGTAAAAATCAAATGGGTATAAGCAATTTGTGAAAAATTCTCCGCTATACTAATCATATCTTGATATCTTGTGGTAGCACTGACGGCCAGAAGAATTAAACCAATCTTTGAATGAGATAGAAATTTCTTTAGTTCATCCATCATTGCCTGATTATGAGGACTACGCCCGGCCGTATCGATAAGAATCAGATCGCAATCATGCAAATTTTGAAATGATTGATTCAAATCAGCTGGTTTATAAACCACTTCTACCGGAAGATTGATAATATCGCCATAGGTTTTTAAATGTTCTACTGCAGCAATACGATAAGTATCAATAGTAATTAAGCCGACTTTCTTACCCTCGAATAAATTATAATTTGCAGCCAGTTTAGCAATGGTGGTAGTTTTTCCAACTCCTGTAGGCCCAATCAATGCCATAATTTGTTGTTCGCCTTGAGCTTCTATCCGAATCGGTTCCGAAAACATCAGCCTGGAGGAAAGAACTTGCCGGCAATAGGCAGCCCATCCACCATCTTCAGCTCCATTACTTTCAAGCAGATAGCTGGGGATTTGTAAAAGTAAATAGTCAATAAGTTCACCTTCAAATCCAAGCTGCTGCAAATATTGACGAAAATTTTCCAAAGCGATGCTGTTACGTTCTCCTGTATTGGAATTTGAAAAAGTAGCGGGCTGAGCTTGTCCCATAGGTTGTTTTGTCGTTACTTGACGAATTAATTCCTTCATTTCGGCAAGTTCATCGCGCAATGACGTTAACGTTGGTACATCTGATGGCACATTTTTTTGAAAATTCACTACCGGTTCAGTATTGGTATGAATTACAGTCGAAGCAGGCATCATCGTTTGGGTTGAAATATTTGGCAAAGGCTGAGTATTCATTATACTCGGCGCCGAAGGCAGCTGCATTTGAGCAACAAATGATGGTGGAACTGTTTGAGAGAGCATAGGTGTACTCATTACCATTGGCGGTATTTCTTGGGCGACCGTTCCGCTGGCAATTGCAGGTGAGGCTTGCGAAATCGGATTTATATTAACAGCTGGTCCAGCGGGAGAAGCAGGAACGCTTTCTTGGACAGAATCAGCTTTTTTAGGTCCATTTTCTGCGACTTTTTCATCAACCGCTGCAATGACTTCGAAACGCCGTTGAGAGAATAAACCTAAAAAGCCACCTTCCTTGAAAGGTTTTGTATGTAAAATAATAGCATTTCTCCCTAAATCATTTTTGACTCTAGTAATTGCTTCTTGAATGGAATCAGCGACATAACGTTTGACTCTCATTATTCAACACCCACCACTCCCACAGAATGAACTTCAGCATCTGGATTAATTTCATTGTAAGACAGTACTAATAATTTTGAAGAAAGACGCTCCGTCAGTTTATGAAATGTAACTCGAACCGCGGGTGAACATAGAATAACGGGTTGATACCCTAAAGTTGTAACATCTTTTACTAATTCGCCAAGCTTATCATAAATTCTCTGAATCATACGCGGATCCAAAGTAGGGCCCGCCTGATCACTTGATTCTCTTTGTACTTTCAATAGTACTTGTTCGAGACCAGGATCCAAAGTGATAACCCGAATAATACCATCATCAGCTTGAACCATTTTGGTGATTTGACGTGCTAAAGCTTGTCTTACATATTCGGTAAGAATCTCCGAGTCTTTCAAATTTGGCGAATAATCCGCCAAAGTCTCTAAAATCGTCACGAAATTACGAATTGGAATGCCTTCCTTCAGCAAATTCACCAAGACTTTTTGAACTTCACCGATAGACATCAAATTCGGTATCAGTTCACTCACAACTACATTGTATTCTTCTTTAATATTATTGATTAGCGCTTGAACTTCCTGACGTCCAAGCAATTCATAAGCATGTTGTTTAATCACTTCCGTTAAATGAGTTGCTAGGACGGAAGGTGGATCCACAACGGTATAGCCGGCAATTTCCGCCTCATCCCTTTGATTTTCAGTAATCCAAAGAGCCGGTAGGCCGAAAGCAGGTTCAGTCGTTGGGATTCCCTCTATTGGCTCAGATACAATCCCGGAATCCATTGCTAAATAATAATTTGGTATGATTTCACCCCGGGATATATCGACACCTCTAATTTTTATTACATAAGCCGTTGGCTGTAATTGCATGTTGTCCCTAATTCGGACTGGTGGAAGGACCATTCCGAGTTCTAAAGCAGTCTGACGGCGGATCATTGTGACCCGGTCAAAAAGATCACCGCCCTGATTGGGATCAACCAATGGAATTAACCGGTAACCGATTTCCAATTCCATGGGGTCAATTTGTAATAATGTATTGACGTTTTCAGGTTTTTGGGCTTCATCGGCTGTTCCAGCACTTCCGGCTTCACTTCCGCCAGCCAATTCTGGAATAGCTGACATTCGGTGCAATCCTCGGCCCATTAATGCTATTAAACCAGCCACTATAAAAAACGGCAGTTTGGGCATTCCCGGTACAATTCCGAATATTCCGATGACAATAGCCACTATATTAAAAATCCGCGGATAAGCCAGCAGTTGTTTGGTCAAGTCCGTTCCCAAATTATCTTCTGCTGCCGACCTGGTTACCAAAATACCGGTCGCAGTGGATAAAAGCAAGGCCGGTATCAATGTTACCAAACCATCTCCTATCGTTAACAATGAATAGGTTTGGAGCGACTGTTGCCAAGAAAAACCTTTCTGAGTCGCACCTATGATAAAACCACCGACTAAATTAACAACAATAATCAGGATACCGGCAATCGCATCTCCCTTAACAAATTTACTGGCACCATCCATAGCTCCGTAAAAATCTGCTTCCCGTTCCACTTCACGACGTCTGGCCCTGGCTTCGGAATCATTGATAATACCGGCATTTAAATCAGCGTCGATACTCATTTGTTTACCGGGCATTGCGTCCAATGTAAATCTGGCAGCTACCTCTGCAACCCGTTCTGAACCTTTGGTAATAACCACAAATTGAATAATCGTTAAAATAATAAACATTACAAATCCGACAATCGGATTCCCCCTGGCCATCACGGATCCAAATGCATGAATGACCGTACCGGCTTGGGCATCGGATAAAATTAATCTGGAAGAAGAAACATTTAACGCCAACCTGAAAAGAGTGGTGATAAGCAGCAAAGTCGGAAAAACTGAAAACTCCAGACTTTTACGGATATTCATTGTTAATAAAACAATTACAAGACCGGTACAGATGTTAATGGTTAAAAATACATCTAGAAGAAAAGAGGGCAATGGAATAATGAACATCACCAAAACCAAGATAATGATCACCACTACGGCCATTTCGCCGTTTCGCAACATCTTCTGCGATAGATTTTGTTGAGGTTGTATTTCTGAAGCCATTAGAATCCTTTCAATGAATCAACGGTTCCGGGTTCAAAGTCTTCTATAGAATGTTTCAAATAAAAATTTGTTAGGCCGGCGGTGGGTTTCTGAAAACCTCGATGTCACTTGATAAAAGGCAAACGCCGGATAGTATTCCTGGCCTTGAACCAGTGTAATGTCCGCTAATTACCTTTACCATATTGAGGGACATTACGCTTTAAGTGTAGCGTCCAATCTTATAGTTATTTTGAGGACGCTGCACTAGAATTTCTTGCATAAAATGATCATCTTTGGGTAAATTGCTATATTTAAAGATTCTAGGAGTTATTCATAACTCCTTCTTTTCTATTGATAGTGAATCGCTGATTCTTAATGATTCAAATGTACCAGTTACGTTAATTTCATAGATTTTCCCTAAAAAGTTTCACACCAATTCGTTATGTTGCCAGCTATCAATGACCAATTATCCAATGGTATTTGCTCTATTCTATGCCCGTTTACGCTTAAGCCTGTAGACAAAGGCCAATACCTCGGCTACAGCTTGATATAACTTATCAGGGACAGCTTCACCAATATCGACCGTCTTAAATAGGGATTGGGCAAGAGGCCGGTTTTCCACCAAGGCGATTCCGCTTGATATAGCTAGCTCTTTAATTTTTTCGGCAATAAATCCTTCTCCTTTGGCAACCACTACTGGAGCAGCCATGGTGGTTGGATCATACCGCAAAGCAATGGCTAAGTGGGTCGGGTTCGTAATAACCACATCGGCTTTGGGTACTTCCTGCATCATTCGACGGGAGGCAATCTGATGTTGTCTTTGTCGAATTTTATTTTTAATCAGGGGATTTCCTTCAGTTTGTTTATATTCATCACGGATTTCTTTCTTGGTCATCCGCAAACTCTTGTTATATTGCCAACGTTGGTAGAGATAGTCTGCTAAGGCCAAAATAAGTAAGAAAATGCAAATTTTTAACGATACCTGATAGATAATAGTCCAGATTATTTTCGCTACATCAAAAGTAGGAAGTTTAACGGTGTCAATAAGAAAATTGATATGATCTTTAATCGTAGAATACACAAAATAAATAACAATCACTAGTTTTAGTATCGATTTAACTAATTCAACCAAACCTTGTGAACTAAACATTCTTTGAAAACCACTGAGGGGATTAAGACGACTAAATTTGGGTTTTAACGGTTCTAAAGTAAACAGGGGACCTACTTGGAGAACATTTACGATAATACCGATCAATGCTGCACCAAGCCCCAGCGGTAAAAAAATCCGTATAAAAAAAATACAATGCCGAAATAAAATACTATAAAGATTACTTTCTGTCAATTCCTTGGTTAAAGCTGAGGGCCCTAAATTATTCTTAACATAAATCAATAATTCATTATAAAACCAGCCGCCGAAATAATTTAAAATAACAATTAATGCAAGTAATGCGATTACTGAATTCAATTCAGTGCTTTTTGCGACTTGGCCTTTTTTACGAGCCTCAGATTTGCGCCTGGGTGTCGCCTCTTCTGTTTTATCCGGATCTTGCGCAAAAAATTGCAAATCAGTCTGGAATGATGGATTCTTTATTTTGAATGGTCGGATTGCAAATAAACCCATTACCTGGACGAATGACGACTTGTTGAGGAAATTCCAATTCCATAGATATGAAATAGCGCAATATGGAATAGTGTGATATGGAATAGTGTGATATGGAATAGATAAATTCATTCGATTCCTCATTTTGGAAATTCCACTTTCCTTTTCTGCTTCATGAATGCATATGCCGAAGCATAAGCCTTAATATAGTAAAGGTATCACCTGATTTTGCAAAAGCAACTTCTATTAAAAATACATAAACCGGAATAAATAAAATTAAGATTAGTAAACCCAAAACAATCTTAATGGGATACCCCATGACAAACACGTTAATCTGCGGTATTAAGCGGGCAATCACACCCAGAGCAATATCAACCAAAAAAATAGTTCCCATAATCGGTATAGCAACTTTAAATCCAAGGTAAAACATATTTGCAAAGGCTTTTACAAAAAAGCCAACGATTTCCTTATTTACAAATAACATACCGGGCTTAATAATCGCGAAACTTTGGATGAGAGAAAGAATTAAGGTGTGATGCCCGTTAATGGCCAAAAAGATTAGTAATGCCAAAATGTTGTTAAGTTGAGCCATAAGAGGTACCTCAGCGCCGGTATTGGGATCCAAAATATTAATGATTCCAAATCCCATTGAAGTATCCAAGTAGTAACCGGCAAGCTGTAGTGCAAACAAAGTAAGATTAACCACAAATCCCATGATTAATCCTATTAAAACTTCCTGAATTAGGGTAAATACGGACATCCAAAAATTAAATTTGGATAAATCCAAATCACTGCTTATAAATGGTGCTACTACTATTGACAAGGCGAAGGAAAAGAGGATTTTCACAGGCATGGGAATAAAACTGCTTTGAAAAACCGGCGCCGATACCATCAAGCCTGAACTCCTGGCAAACCCCAGCAAGATCTGAGTGAATGTAAATCCAAAAAAATTTTCTAAGCTCAATTTTAAGCTCCTATTATTTCTAACACCTTAAAACAAAAAATCAGGAACCATCAAACAGAGTCGAAAAATCCAGAGCCAAGAGTCCCGACTTAGAATCGAAAAAACTTTCGAATACCGATCCCAAATATCAAAATTTCAGTTCCAGATCCATCGAATATCCTGTATCTTATCTTCCTGACTACTTAATAAAAGTATAATTATTTAAATTAGCAAGTACCTTTTGAAAAAAATAAAGAGTCGTATGTAACATCCAGGGTCCAAAAATTACAATCGATACAAGCACAGCAATAATTTTAGGTACAAAAGCCAGCGTTTGCTCGTGAATTTGAGTGGTAGCCTGAATAATGCTGATAACGAGTCCAACAACCATACCGATAAGAAGCATTGGTGCTGAAACAATCAAGACAGTCCAGATCGCTTCCCGGGCTACAGCAATGACAAATGTATCCGTCAAGTCTTTTCTCCCACCTTTTTGCTTTATTTAAAACTCAATATCAGCGAACGGGCAATTAAATGCCAGCCGTCAACCATTACAAAAAGCAAAATTTTAAAAGGCAATGAAATCATAATCGGCGGCAACATCATCATTCCCATTGACATTAAAGTGCTAGCCACGATCATATCAATAACTAAGAAAGGAACGAAGATCATAAAGCCAATCTGGAAAGCTGTCCGTAACTCACTAATTACAAAAGCCGGAATCAAAACCTGGGTTGGAATATCCTGATAACTTTTGGGCCTGGTTAAATGTGCAGCTTGAATAAAAAGCATTAAATCCTTACTTCGTGTCTGCTTAAACATAAAGGTCCGAATCGGATCCATGGCCTTCGTAAATGCTTGATCTTGAGTGATTTGATTTTTTAAGAACGGTTGCAATGCTTGGTCATTGACTTTAGTCCAAGTCGGAGCCATGATAAAAAAAGTTAAAAATAAGGCTAAACCAACCATGACCTGATTTGGGGGCATCTGGTTGGTTCCTATGGCAGTTCTCGTAAAAGAAAGCACTATAATAATTCTGACAAATGAGGTGGTCATTATTAAAATAGCCGGTGCTAAAGATAATACAGTTAATAATATAAGAATTTGCAGACTCTGGGCAATTTCGGTCGGACTATTGGATGGCTGGACCCCGATTTCAATTCGGGGAATGGGAAAGGTATTTGCAGCCCCCCAAACATTTCCGGCTCCGATTAAAAATAATAAAACCACCAGAAGAGATATCCTGGCCGTTTTGTTTTTAAAGAATCGCATTATTGATCTTTACCTCGCGTTCTCCATGAGCGTACCTTCGCTAAACCATCCTGTAAACGTTGTTTTGCATCCATTTCATTGGGTTCATTTACTCCATGGGGATTTAAGTTTTTCAATATCGGCCCCATAATATTGGAGAATTTATTTGGCGGTAAAGTTTGATACTTATCAGCAGAACGTTCTAGTTCATTATAAAATTCGGGATCATCAATTTCTTGAAGTAAATTGACTCCGTGTTCAGAGCTTCCAACCAAAATAACTTTATGATTGACTAATATAAGATAAAGATGGCGATTAGGTCCTAAAAATAGGCTTTCTGCCACTCTAAGATGTTTGGCTGCCGAAACTCCAAATTTACCGGCCAAAAATTTTGTACCCCAATAAGCCAAAACAACAATAATGACCAACGAGAATAAAGCCCAAATCCATTGACCGCTGCTAAAATCCGCTCCCGGATCTTCGTTGGCCTTTGCCAAAGTTATAGGTGATAGGAGTAAAAGAGCAACGGCACACAAAAGGAAGCAAAATCCATTTCCCGCGTTCAACTTCTTCAAATAACTTTCGCTTCCTTCCTTATTAAGTTAATACTTTACGAACTGCCTCCAGAACTCGTTCAGGCTGGAACGGTTTTACGACAAAATCTTTGGCTCCGGCTTGAATCGCATCAATTACCATCGCTTGTTGACCCATAGCGCTGCACATAATAATCATAGCATTGGGATCAATTTTACGGATTTCTTTGACTGCAGTGATCCCATCCATATCCGGCATGGTAATATCCATTGTTACCAAATCCGGACGAAGTTCTTTAAACTTTTCAACAGCCTTAGACCCGTCTTCAGCCTCACCGATTACCTCATAACCGCCTTTACGCAAAATGTCCTTAATCATCATACGCATAAAAGCAGCATCATCAACAACCAATACCTTGTTTCCCACCTGAATTCCTCCTTTAGGAATTATTGAAGTGTATTTACTCTTTCAATAGGACTTATAATATCAGTCACTTTGATACCGAAGTTTTCATCAATAACAACAACTTCACCTTTGGCAATTAGTTTTCCATTGACATAAATATCAACCGGATCTCCTGCCAATTTGTCCAATTCAACTATCGAACCAACACCCAGTTCCAAAATTTCTTTAATTTTCATTCGAGTATTGCCGAGTTCGACCGTGACTTGTAATGGAACATCCAAAATCAATCCAATATTACTTGTTTCCTTACTCAGTTTTGAGTTGCCTAATGGCGCAAATTGTGCTGGTTGTACCATAACTTGTGGGTGCACCTCCTGACCGTAATTTTGATTTCGCGAAGAAGCAGCTAAAGGTGGCGTATTCATATTAAAGGCACCAGGCTCAACTGGTCGATTGATGCTAATACCTTGGTTATTTGGATACTCGCTCCGAACCGGTTGCGGAGCAGACGGAATTGGTATTTCCTGTCTCACGGCAGGTGTCGCTTGAGGCGGAACTTGTTGCCCTGTTCCCGGTGTTTGTTCCGTTTGCATCTGAGGCGATGTTTGCTGTATCTGTGAAACTTTGGGTACCGAAACCTCAGTCGCTTTAATCATTGAATCAGCCATTTCTACTCCAAAAGGATAAGAAACAACCAGCATCATTTCACTGTCGGTTAAATCTTGAATTGTAAGTTTAAAGGAAACCACTATAATCTTTTCATCCAAAGCTTGATCTTTTACTATTGGTATATCATCTTTGAAATTGATAACTTTCACTCGCGGCGGTTCGATTTCGACCCGTTTCAAAAAGAGAGTCGATAATGATGTCGCCGCAGTACCTGCCATTTGGTTTAGAGCTTCGGCAATTGCGCTTAATTCCATATCGCCAAGAGACTCGTTAGGATTCTGACCATCGCCACCCATCATCAAATCGGCGATAATAGCGGAATCACGAATCTTTAATATTAAGAGGTTCGTACCAATTAGGCCATTCTTATATTCTACCTCAATAATCACATAAGGAATGGGATGCTGTTCTTTTAACTCTTGTTGCGTCGTGATAAAAACAGCCGGCGTATCAATCGTTACCCGTCTATTAAGGATTTCCGACAAAGCCGTAGAAGCCGAACCATAACTGATGTTTCCGATTTCTCCAAGCGCATCCTTCTGCAACGGTGTTAATTGTTGAGTAGAAGCGGAATCAGAATCGTTTAATAAAGCATTAATTTCTTCCTGAGATAGGATTTGCCTACTCAAATTAACTCACCCCTCATGCAAAATCTTTGCAACCTGAACAGCCATATGATTATCGGCGACTCCGGGCGATGCCTTAAACTTGATTTGGTTGCCAACACGAATATCAAGCAAAGCCTTAACCGATTGGTCCAATTGAATTACATCGCCAACAGCGAGTGTAAGTAATTCGCCTACACTGATGGTTGCTCGTCCCAGTTCAGCCGACACCTGGATCGCTGCCTGAGCCAAACGTTGTTGGATCGCAGAAAAGCTCTGATTATTAGAGGTCTTATTCGAAGACCTGGTAAACCAAACTTGAGCGTTTAAGCGATCCAAAATCGGTTCTAAGACAGCAAGCGGAAGGCATACATTCATTAAGCCAAACGCTTCAGCTATTCGAACCTCCAGAGTCACAAGCACAATCATATCCGTCGGCGGAATAATCTGAGTAAAAAGCGGATTTAATTCAATGCTTTCGAAGTTTGGATTTAATTCCGCTACAACTTGCCACGCTTCTTTGATATTAGGCAAAATTTTAGCCATAACCCGCTTGATAACGGTTTGTTCAATATCAGTTAATTCACGGATTTTCTCCAATGAATAACCATATCCGCCGAGTAAACGGTCGACAATCGCAAAAGCCAATTGAGGGGAAATCTCAATCAGTAGATTGCCTTCAAGCGGTTTTAATGAAATGATGTTCATTACGGTTGGATTATGTAATGATTTCGTGAATTCTTCATAAGTTAATTGATCAATCGATACAACTTGTCCCCTAACCATGCTTCGTAAGTAAGTCGATAACGAAGTCGTCAGTAAGCGGGCTAAATTTTCATGGAGCATTACTAAAGTTCTTATCTGATCCTTCGATAGCTTATTGGGACGACGAAAATCATAAGGTTTAATCCTTTTTTTCTTTTCATCACTGATAACTTCTTCAACCTTAATGCTTCCCGAAGAGAGTGCTTCTAATAGTGAGTCTATTTCAGCCTGAGACAGAACATCAGCCATTATAAAGCCACCCCCTAATTAATTAAAAAATCCTCAAAATATAAATTTTTGACCTTTCCCGCAATGAGATAATGATTAATACTATCTATAATTTCGCTGCGAATTTGGTCTTTCCCTTCTTTTTCGTCAATTTTCTCTTTAGTTTTAGTTCGCAAAATCGAAATTATCAAATCCCGAATCAGTGGAAGCCTTTTTGTAACCTCATCTTTAAGCTTCTCATTATCAAGTTCTAGGGTTACATTGACTTTGAGATAACGTTCCACACCATCATCGGATGGAATATTCACTATAATTTCATTACCAAGCGGCACTAAAGGACCAACCGCCTCAGCTGCTGCCGGATTAACGTCCTGAACCCTAACAATTGGCGACTGACTCGAAGCCGAATTTTTGAAAGTAAAGATTAAAAAAGCTCCGGCAGCAATCACTGTAATTAATAACACAAACATTCCTAAAATAATATAAGTTGTCATTTTATTAACATTTACATTCGCTGTTGCATTATTAGCCTTGCTGCTGGCAGCAGGCGGATTCGTATTGGGTGCATCTGCCATTTGATTTCCCTCCTGGATCAGCTAATATCCTTATAATCGTACTATTTATCGATTATTATATCATATTTCTTTTATTTTTGATTCATCAGAACCAGATAAAATAGCAAAAAGAATCATAATAATCATTACGCCATTTATTAATTCGTAATAATATATCGGTCGTTTTCGATTTATACTTTATCTTTGTCATCACATTCCCTAAAATTATGTCCACCTATCATCCGCCGATATTGAATAATTTGATCAATTATTTCAGAAACCGGAGTTTTTACAACAAATTTTTTCCCAGTTGTTAAAGAAATTGTTGTATCCGGGGTTGCCTCAATCACTTCAATCAGATGAGGATTAATTAAAAACTCTTCCCCATTGAGGCGATGCACGGTAATCATATATGATTCCTCCTTTGAAGGTGAAAGGGCTGTCTCAAAAAAATTTTATTGATAGAAATATACAATATATGCCCGTTGCTTATTCATTGGAGCAATATATTGCATATCTCATTGATTTTAAAGCACTTTTGAGACAGCCTCAAGATTAAAACTGTGATTACCGTTTTAACTCGACCAGTGTTTGAAGCATTTCATCCGAAGTACTAATAATTTTCGAGTTAGCCTGGAATCCACGTTCGGTTATAATCATTTCCGTAAATTCCTGCGACAAATCAACATTGGACATTTCCTGACTGCCAGCAGCAATGGTGCCACGGCTTCCTACACCGGCTTGGCCAATTTGTGCAGCCCCCGAGTTACTGGACTCTTGGAACATCGTATCGCCGGTCCGCATTAAACCGCCGGGGTTTGTGAAAGTAGCAACAGCGACTTGAGCCAAATCCTGATTCATACCGTTGGAAAAGACTCCGACGACTTTTCCGGACATGTCAATATTATAACCTGTTAAGACCCCTAATGGATATCCATCCTGGATTGGCCCTTCAAAGGTTGAAAGCGGCCATTCATTGGCGTCATTTGTAACATCTGACGTAAACCCTTGTGTCACTTTGGAGAAATCAGGGGTAATGCTAACCGGATCAGCTCCAACCGGAGTAAATACCATAGGACCTCCCGGTGTATTGGTTACATAACCAGTTTTGGTATCAAATGACAAAGTTCCACTGCCATTGGTAATCGGAAGTCCGCTATCCTCTGTGCATGTCCAAGCCCATTGATTGGTACCGTTACGATGAACCTTGGTCGTCATTGTGTGCGGTACTCCGAGGGAATCATAAACTTTAGTAGAAGTTACGGTCTCCGGCGGCGCCATAAACAATGCCAGAACTGGTTTTGCCGGTACCTGACGAAAAATGGCATTCCCTGTAGCATCACCATTTAACGGCGGCGTAATATCGATTTCTAATCCATTGGTGGATTGAATCACGATTTTTTTGCCGATAGAATTGGTAATTTTGCCGCCATCCCAATCGAATTGACCGGTTGCACCCGATACTAATTTTCCGTTTTCGATCGGACCTTTTACCGTATACGTATAGGTTGTGCCCGATGCACCATCAGGACCGGTAATTTCAATAGGAACATTTACAGTAATTGGCGGAACCGAAGCATCGGTAAAGCTAAGAGTTTTTGTGCCCGCGCCAATACCACCCCAATCTGCAATAACAGGGGCATTTTCAATCACATTGAATGCAGGCGCCCCCCCATGGATAGGCGGTTGGATGTGGATTGTATTTCCGGCGTTAGATTGGATTAAGGTTGACCCTTCACTCACATTAGAAACACCTGTCCCGGCTGTCCAATCAAACGTGCCTATGGCTCCGGATGTAACTTTGCCGCCATCGGCCGATACGGCCCATTTATAACTATTACCTCCCATACTAGAAACAACATAGGTTAAAGATACATTATTTCCATCTTGATCCGAAACATTCAAGGGACCATAAGTACCTGCACCTTTAAATCCGGTTAATGGTAAACTTTGTTGTAATCCAACCGGATTAATGTTAAAGAAACCACCCCCGCTTTGGTCCGTCTTGGGTAATTGCACCACAATCGGGCTACCGCCTGTAGGTGTTACAGTCAAACGGCCACCTGGAGAAATCGACTTGACGACCCCGAATTCATCCAGGGAAATCGTTCCATTGGCGTTACCTGATGTAATATCGCCCATACCGTTTGCCGGCAGGATTGAATAGTTAAAAGTATTGAAAGCATCCTTCACTGGAGTTAGCTCGACACTTAGGGTAATTGGCTTCCCGTTGGCATCCGTCAGGGAAATACTTGTCCCATAGCTAAGCTTTCCATTGGTGTAAGCATTTAAGTTATCTTGATAATTAATTGTGGTTGTAGCGATAGGCGCAATCGTTTTACCTATTGGCAACTGTATCGCACCTGCCTGAGTATTGGCATCGATATTTCCTTTAATATCTGCAGTCCAACCTTGCACTTTTAACCCATTGCCTTCATTGACCAGATTGCCCTTGGAGTCGACATCAAAATTTCCGGCCCGAGTATAATATTGGTTTGAGCCCTGCCCGAGTATAAAGAAACCATTGCCCTGAAGTGCCATATCAGTCGTTTTTCCGGTTGTTTGCAGATTGCCTTGACTTTGCTTCACGCTAATGCTGGCTACAGTGACTCCCAATCCAACTTGTTTCGGGTTGGTGCCACCGCGATCATTATTGGGAGCTGAAGCCCCTTGAATGGTTTGATTGAGGATATCTTGAAAATTAACTACGCTTGCTTTAAAGCCAACAGTATTTACGTTAGCAATATTATTGCCGATTGTATCCATTGCAGTCTGGAAATTTTTCATGCCAGAAACGCCGGAATACATTGAACGCATCATAAGAAATCGACCTCCTCTTTAATTGGTTATTTGCTATTAGCTAGTAGCTGATAGCCATTAGCCGCTAGCAGAAATAACGCCTTTCATTTTTTGTTGCCCACATCCATCATTCAGCGGGCAGAAGGCTTTCTCCATCAGAGGTCCAGCCTTATTGTTTTTTAACAATGACTGCGCTATCGATATTGGTAAAGACATTTTCCTTCAAGTTGTTGCTATCGAC
>JAEZKW010000053.1 GCA_023415375.1 Bacillota bacterium | reverse complement strand
CAATTCCTGCCCAATACTGGTCCATTTGGTCCATGGTAATCAGAAAAATTTTAAACGATTTGGGTGCAGCAGTCGTAGATACTGAAGCAAAACATACCGCGAGAACCAGTACTAAAACGATACTTAGAGACAATACTTTTTTCATAAACTTTCTCCTCCCTTTTTTATATAAAAGCCTTTTGGCTTTTATTACTTTGATCAACTCGGCTTTTCTATCGCTACTTTGATAGTTGGTTTTGACTTGGATTTATCGGTTCTCCTGCTTCGTACAATTACATCCATGAATACTGATAACACAACGATAATACCGATTACAATATTTCGGATTGCAACCGGTGCGCCTGCAAACTGCAAACCGTTTGCCAAGGCTCCCCAGATACATGCGCCAACAACCGTTCCAAGTAAAATTCCTTGCCCTCCGAGAGTACTTACACCTCCAATAACAGCTGCTGCAACTGCGTACAGTTCGTAAGAGTTACCCGCATCCATTGTACCCATACCCGTGGTTGCGCAGGTAATAAGTCCGACTGTACCTGAACAAAATGCGCTGACCACATAGGCCTTGATTACGGTGTTCAAAGTGTTGACTCCGGAAAGGCGCGCAGCTTCCAGATTACTTCCTGTGGCATAAATATGTCGTCCTGTACGTGTTTTACTGAGCAAGAAGTTAAATATGAGCCATAAAACAATGGCGATAATGATTGGATTGAAGATACCGAAAGTTTTTCCATAATAGAAGAAGTTACGGAAGGCATTGGCAACGGGACCATCGCCAATGAGATTGGTATTATAATTGTTATTAACAATTTGGGCCACGCCACGGGCGATTGTCATTGTACCCAAGGTCGCAATAAACGGGGGAAGCTTGCAGCCGGAAACCAAAAAGCCATTCAGAACACCGGTAACTATACAAACAACCATTGTTATTCCTGCTGCAACCCAAGGGTTTACCCCGTGTGTCATTAAGGTTGCCGACACCATACAGCTCATACCAACCACAGAACCGATTGAAAGGTCGATGTTTCCAGTAATTAATACATAGGACTGAGCTATACCAATCAACAGAATCGGTGCAATTTGTCTTAAAAGGTTGGCGATATTTACCGGCGAGAAAAAAAGTGGATTAATAATACCGAAAACCACACACATGACAATAAGACCAAAAGTTACTGTAATTACCTGACCCATTCCACGAATGCTTAGCAATCTCTTCAATGAATTATTTTCCATAATTTGTTACCTCTGTTTTTTTGAATCTTTTAGCTAGCAACAACTTTACTTTCAAAGCGGGTAGCGTATTCCAAAATAGTGTTTTGGGTTGCCTCTTCCTGACTCAGCTCTCCGGTGATCTTGCCGTCGCACATGACCAATATCCTGTCGCTGATTCCCATGATCTCCGGCATTTCCGACGAAACAAACAACACGCCGATTCCTTGTTGCTTCAGTTCATTCATGATGTTATAAATTTCAACCTTTGCGGCAACGTCAATTCCGCGGGTAGGTTCATCAAAAATTACAACTTTCGAATTTCTGGCCAGCCATTTTCCTACAACAACCTTCTGTTGGTTACCGCCCGAAAGGCTGGAAGCGTCATTTTCAGGAGAAGATAACTTTATGTTTAAGCTGGAAACAGCTTTTTCGATCATTGCCGTTTCTTTTTTTCGATTGACCACGCCCAACCGATTACTTAGAATATCTAAATTCGGCAATGCAATATTGTCCCTGATACTTAGCCCTGTGCAAACCCCGTCTTTCTTGCGGTCCTCCGGTGCAAGCACAAGTCCGGCTTTAATCGCATCCATAGGGCAGTTGATTGTCACCGGTTCTCCGCCTATAAAAATTTCTCCCGAATCCTTTGGATCAACCCCAAAAATCGCCCGAGTCGTTTCGGTGCGGCCCGCTCCCATCAAACCTGCGATTCCGACGATTTCCCCCTCATATAAATCGAAGCTGATATCTCTTACCATTTTACCTGCATTAATGTTTTTTACCTCGAAGACTTTTTTGCCACGCTCGGTTTTTACGCGGGGGAATTTTTCTTTAATTTCACGTCCTACCATGTTGGCAATAATTTCAGGCATGGATATATCCTTAAAATCCACGCACATAATAAACTTGCCGTCGCGCATGATGGTTACTCTATCAACAATATATTGCAGCTCTTCCAAACGGTGAGAAATATATACGATTCCGCAACCGTTCTTCTTTAAATCCCTGATGATAGCAAAAAGTTCATCTATTTCCTTACTGGTTAATGCACTGGTAGGTTCATCCATTATCAGCACTTTGGCATTGGTGGAAAGCGCCTTGGCAATTTCCACCATTTGCTGCTTGGATACGGATAAATCACCGACCACTGTTTGCGAATCAATATCGATTTTTAACCTGTTTAACAGTTCACGCGCTTCCTCGTTCATCACTTTGTCGGATAAAATTCCACCATGACACTTTTCTCTACCGAGGAAAATGTTTTCGGCAACCGTAAGATGGGAACACATATTGAGTTCCTGGTGGATAATGGCAACACCCAAAGCCTGCGCCTTATGGGGTGTCACATCTCCCACCTTTTTATCGAAAATGCTGATTTCTCCACTATCACGCGTGTATACACCGGAGAGTATTTTCATAAGTGTGGATTTGCCAGCACCATTTTCCCCCAAGAGAGCCATAACTTCACCCGGTTTTAAATAAAACGAAACGTCGTCCAGTGCTTTCACTCCGGGGAATGACTTATAAATATGTTCCATTTTAATGATATAATCCGACACGTAGTTCACCTGTCTTTGATGACTTGATTTATTTTCAATCCGATAATGAAATTATAACAAAAACGTAAAAATAAGGTATGGGGCAGTTTTTAGAATTCAGGGTGGATTTTTTTGAAGTTTGTTTTTCCGTGGTGACTGAAAATTGTTTTGTCTCATGGAAGGAGTTTTTGGAATTTGGGGTGGATTTTTTAGAAGTTTATTTTTCTGTGTTTACTGAAATTTTCCGGTAAGCTTGTAAAGCGCGTGCGCTAACTCACCGCTGCAAAAGTTCATTGATTAACGTCCCGCTTTCCAAGACTAAAAGGCGGTCTGCTATCAAAAGAGAGTCTGAAAGGTTTACCGCTAAAATAAGCACTGCAATTTTTTTGTCCAAAAGCATTTTGATTAAGTTGCGTATCTGAAGGCGCATTGACATATCACCTTCGAAGAATGGGTTAACACAAATGGCAACTTTCGGGTTTTGCAAGTGGATTCGATAATACACAAGGCTATACAAAGATTGTACTGACAGCTCTGTAATATCCTTGGCCAAGATATCCGGACCTATAATTGGCTCGTACTCCTTAACAATACTCTTTTTGATTGCCTTTCGCATCCAGAAAGTCCTAAGCCTTTTGTCCGCCGTAAAGCACATATTGTCTAAGTAGCTCATCTCCTTAAATAATAAATTTTGGATTGGTTTTTCCGGTATAAAGCCCAATGTTGCGACTGCTTTTTTAGTGAGCGTTTCCCCGTTTAGTAGAATTTGCCCTTGCCCGGGTTTCCTTTCAAAGTTCATAAGCGCAAGTATGTCTATGTACACGGTATTGTTCTTGTCCAACAACACCACACATTCACCTGCTTTGATGTTAAAGGTAAGATTATTTAGGCTTCCGCTTGAAACATTCCAAAACTCCAGCACTTGCTTTTGGTTTTTAAAGGGCTTTTGCGGCTTTTCATTATCAAAACCTTCGCCTATTGCAGCGGTTTTGCTTCGGTAGACCCACGGGAAATCGTTCAGCCACTCTGGCAAGACCTGCCGATCATGGTAGTTTTTGTAGAATTCGTTTGTAAAAGGGAGGATTTTTTCTTCTAAGAATTCGTCCTTTCCTAATACCTTAAGAGCCTTGCCGTTTTCCATTAAACAAATTTTATCACAAATCGAAAAGGCCTCCTGATGATGGATGCAGATATATAAAAATGAAACGCCTAAGCCGGTATATTTTTGCATGAGCTTATGAAACCTGATAAGGTCGGTTGTACTCAAAAAGTTACTCATATCACGGACTATAATTAACTTTGCCCCGCCAATAATGGCTTTTAACAACTCGACAACACATTTTTCATAATAGCTTAAATCTTGCACCTGCTGGTCTCCATGCAAATTCACTCCAGCATCCATGGCAAACATTTTGAACTGTGAATTAAGGGTTTTGGAATTAATAATATACTTTTTAAAACCATGGCGCATCACATAAATATTATCCGCCACCGTTAAATTTTCAATAAGACTAAACTGCTTTTCAATAATTGCAACCCTATTTCGGGTGAGCGAGCTGTGGGCATAACTGTTTACCAGCTTTTCACAAAAATAAACATAACCATAATACAAGGGTACATTTCTACAAATTAATTCCAGCAGACTATCCAGTCCAAGGGGGTTAATTGCAATCAAACCCATAATCTCCCCGCCAAAAATGTGGAGATTAAAATGATTCAAAAGTATCACGCCGTTTTCTGCTGTGATAATTTTTTCCAAGCGCAAAATTTCCTGCCGCATTTTTTCTCCAGGCCCCTTAAGCCTTTGGGCTTTGCTTTTAGGTTTTTACCTTTACCCTTTACTCTTTGCCCTTTACCCTTTTAATATTGTCTGCTCCTGTATGCTCGTTAATAACGGAAGCGTAATTTCCACGTCGGTTCCAACACCTTTTGTGCTGTAAACGCAAATCCCGTACTGCTCTCCGAACAACAGTTGGATCCTTTTATTCACATTTACAACAGCAATACCACCCTTTTGCTCCGAGTCCGGTTTGATATAGTCCAAGGATGAGTTATTCAACTTTTCGTTCAGTTGCTGTAAGTTAAGCTCGTCCATGCCCACACCATCGTCGGATATTGTTATTAAAAGACGGGTTTGGGTGGTTTCCAGTTTAATGCGTACTGTACCGGTACCCACCTTTCGCTCAATTCCGTGGATGATAGCATTTTCCACAATCGGCTGCAAAGTCAGCTTGGGCAGCTTGTATCCTAAAATGGATGGACTATTTTGGGGGTCATCATACTCCACAACTAATTTTAAACGTGAACCGAAACGGTATTGCTGGATAAAAAAATAATTTTCAATATTTGAAAGTTCATCTTCCAATAGAACAAAATTATCCAGATTTGATATCGTGTATCTAAAAAACCTGGCCAAAGCTTCTGTCATTTCCGCTACATTATTAAGTCCCGCACCGAGAGCTTCACCACGAATCCCCTCCAGTGTATTATATAAAAAATGAGGGTTGATCTGGTTTTGCAATGCCAAAAACTGGGCCTGACGCTTGCTGACTCTTAAAATTTCATTGGTGTTGATAAAACCCTTAAGCTTTAAAAGTGCCTGTTCCATTTCGGGGGTAAATGAAAATCTCATATCATACAAACCTTCAACCGTGTAACCGGTAATAAAAAGATTCAGCATTTTTTTTGTTTCGGCATAGGGTTTATAAATATTGGAGTATATTCCATAAAGCGCAACCGAAAGTATGATGGTTCCGCCAATGGCAACCCAAAGAAAAAAGAAGTCCTTACCTGCCGCTATAAACAAAAAGAATAGCAACAGTATAATGTTTACGCCCATGACAGCAATGATTAGAAAAGTGCGGTAAAACAAATAACGACTGTATTTGCGTTCCAACTTTTTGCTCCTATGAATAAAGCTTCCTAAACTCCCCAGGCTTAATTCCTGCATATTTTTTAAAGGTTGCAATAAAATGCTTTTGGTCCAAATACCCAACTCTGTTGCAAATTTCTGCAATGTTCAGGTTTGTTTCTCTTAAAAGCTCCTTTGCATTTGAAATACGCACCTCAGTAAGATATTCTAAAAAGTTTTTTCCGGTTTCTTTTTTGAAAAGTACACTGAAATATGAGAGATTAAACCCTAACATTTCGCTGATTTCTTCAAGCCCAATCGGATTCATATAATTCCTTTGAATATACTCTTTCGCTATCCGAATGGGCCTATTGTCAGCCTGCTTTTTCCCTTGCACAATAAAGTCTATTTGAGTTCTTATTAATAAACCGAGGGATTCAAACAGTTGTTCTACATTTCCACAAAGAAACAAACGAATTTTGAATTCCTCATAGATCCCCGCGGGGATTTCTACATTATATTGGGTGTTCTTAATCAAGACCATGAACATTTCTCCGGCCGCCCAAACTAATTTATAAACACAGCTACCCTTCGTTTTTTCGTTTATTGGTACAGCACTTGCAAGTAAGCTAACCGCCGACATGGCTGCCTGTAAATCCAACAGTTCAACGGCCTGCGACATCTGCCGTCTGAAATCTCCTAAAAGGTATTCCTGTTGTAGTGGTACATATTCCTCTATGGCGTGTGCATCATCGATCATTTTTCCTGTTCCATCCACAAGTCTTTGAAACACGGTGTTTTGTGCCGAGATGAAACATTGTGGCAACTTTTGTACGTCTTCGGTTTGTTTTCCCACACAAAGTGTAAAAAAAACCTTGTCGAATACAGTCTTTTGAACCGAAAGTTCCGACATTACAGCTTTGAGCTGACGACGTAAAAATAGGCGATTTTCCAGCGAATAATTGAGCAGAGTATAAACTATGGTATCATTGCAATAAATTTCCATCTCATAACAGCTATCCCGTAAAATGGAATCCAAAATTTTGCTTATTTTTTCATACAACACTTTAATACTGTCTGCATTGTAATCCTCATAGAGGCAATCGATTTTTATAGCCGTAAGTTGAAAAATTCCTTTGCCAAATTTAAAACAATATGTTTTATTAAGCTCCTCAAGGCTTGCTATGGCTCCCCGGGAATTGAATAAAAAATCTAAAAACAACTGTTCTCTCTGCTTACTCGTATCATCCTGTAAACGCAAACGCAGCTGTTCTTGCGTAGATAGCTGTTCTGCACGCTTCAGACATTTCCAACGAATTTTTTCAAGTGTGTCGGTTAATTCCTCTTTTTTTATCGGCTTTAACAAATAATCACTGACGCCATACTTAATGGCACTTTGTGCATATTCAAAATGCCTGTATCCGCTGATAATGATAAACTCGATGTGGTCGTTGATTTCCTTTACCTTTGAGATTAGCTCAATACCGTCATATCCGGGCATACGGATATCCGTTATAACGATATCCACCGCAAGCTCTTCAATGCGCTCCAGTGCTTCTATGCCGTTGTATACTGTTGCCACGACTTCCATGTCGAAATCTCCCCAATTTACCAACTTGTAGATAAGTGTGCAAACCTTTTCCTCATCATCAGCAATAAGTACCTTAATCATATTAATCTCCATATAAACTGATTTATTCCCCAAAAAATTCTCTTTCAATCATAGCACAAAGTGCATGATAAACGGGAAGATGATATTCCTGGACTTTAAAAGTCTCCTTAGCCGGGACAGTAATCGTCACGTCACAAAAACTTTTCATCAAGCCGCCATTTTCACCCGTAAAACCGATGGTATGAATCTCGAAGGACTTAGCGACTTTTACAGCATTCACCACATTTTTAGAATTACCTGACGTACTTAAACCGATTAACACATCACCAGCCCGGCCATAGCCATAAACCTGTTGGGCAAAGAGCATATCCGGGGCAACATCATTAATGAAAGCAGTTGATAAAGCCGATTGACTGACCAGAGAAATAGCCGGCAAGGCCCTTTGTAAATTGACGCTAAGATATTGATATTCTTCAGGGAAAGCCCTTCTTAATCTTTCCTTGTCCGCTTCCGTAAGCTCCCGTTTCGATAAAAAGCCTTTCATTAATTCACCGACAATATGTTCGGCGTCCGCAGCACTTCCACCATTACCACAGACTAGTACTTTACCCCGATTTGAGTAACATTGTTGTAATAAATGATAAGCCTCGATTATGCTTTCCTGGCAGCTTTCCAGTTTCGGATAATCTTCAAATAGCTGATTTAAAATCACTTTTACTTCATTTCTCATAGCGATCACTCCCATTCGATCATACTCCCATCATATATAGCTACCGCTAAGGCAGCATAGTCCCCAATTTGTTCCCCGAGTCCAGCCGGGACTATACGACAGACCGTTTGTGTTAAGCTTAGGGTCTCCTGATGAATAACCTCCATCATGGTTTCCGTAAACAACTCCTGGCAACGGGCAAATATACTCCCGATGACTATCACTTCAGGATTCAATATATCAATTAAAATCGCCAATCCCTGACCCAAGGATTGACCACAAATCCTAAAAATCTCCAAAGCCAATTCATCACCGGCTTTAGCTGCTTCACTTACAATTTTAGCGTTTAAATGTTCTAATTCGTTAATTCCTGAGCAAAAAGAGACCTTTTCCCCCATTTGTAATTTTTCGAGTACTTTCATTCGTGCTAACTGGGCCAATCCGCCTCCGCTGCAAAATCCTTCAAAAGAACCGGCTTTACCATAACCTACTGGCCCAAAATCCGCCAGCCGGATGTGGCCTACCTCGCCGGCCATGTCACTGGTTCCACAATATAATCGGTTGTTTAGGATAAGCCCCGCTCCCATTCCAGTGCCAAAAGTTAAAAAAATCATATTCTGACAGCCCCTGCCCGCTCCAAAACGCCACTCGGCCAGGGCACAAGCATTGGCATCATTTTGCAACCGGGCCTTCACGCCGAAGCGTTGTTCAATGAGCTCAACAATATGGATATTATCCCAGCCCACCAAATTCGGTGGTGACATGATGATGCCCCGCTTGCTATCGAGCGGCCCACCGCAACTAACGCCAAAACTTTGAATATCGATAATTTTCAGACTATTCTTCGTTAAAATTTGTTCTATATTGACAAAGATCTGCTCCAAAGTGTGCGTCATACCCCGGGAACTTTCAGTTGGAAACATAACTTTATCAATAATTTCCAGTTTTTTAGCATTCGCGATGCTTCCAAGAATGACTGC
>JAEZKW010000036.1 GCA_023415375.1 Bacillota bacterium | reverse complement strand
ATGGTCGTTTTGGCAGAGTGTTTGCTTCCGGTTTACGCTATAATTTAAGTTACTCGGATATAATTGTTCCGGGTTGCCATTCCGGCCTTAAATAATCGTTGGGATTGGTACTGATCAGCCGGGTTATCTTATACTGACCGGATGATGAACCTTCTACCATCAAGCTTACGCCCTCGCGTTTAATCTCAATATCTTCCTTTTTTTGCTTTTTTGATTCATTCTCTTCCGATTCTTCCTCTTCAAAAACGTACTCCAGCGGTACAATGGTATAGAACATTATTGTAGACCCCGTTTCCTGGATTCGGCAGTCAGTTCAATTAATTCATCAAGTTTTTTCAATGCATGATTAATACCGCCCAATTCATTAATGAGGCCACAATTCACTGCTTCCTTACCGATGAGTACCGAGCCTATATCGCGTACTAAATCACCGGTTCTAAACATTAATTCTTTAAATTTTTCTTCCGTTACTTCAGAATGGCTCGCCACAAACTTAATAATCCGATCCTGCATTTTCTCAAGATATTCAAAGGTTTGGGGCACACCAATCAATAAACCATTCAATCGTAACGGATGGATAGTCATCGTAGCAGTTTCGGCAATATAACTATAATCAGTTGCAACCGCTATCGGAACACCAATCGAGTGACCGCCACCCAAAACCAATGAAACTGAAGGTTTTGACAGGCTTTCAATCATTTCGGCAATCGCCAGTCCAGCCTCGACATCGCCGCCAACAGTATTAAGAATAATTAATAAACCCCGGATATTCGGATTTTGTTCAATCGCCACCAATTGTGGAATAATATGCTCATACTTTGTGGTTTTGTTTTTTCCAGGGAGCACGATATGGCCTTCAATTTGACCCACGATAATCATTGTATGAATACTGCTTTCCCCCGCTGCAGGAGTATTCAACTGTCCCAGTGTTTTAAGGTTACTTAACAGTACTCTCTGTTTTCTCGGATTTTGACGTACTGGTTGCTCAAGCGGTTGTTCACTGGGACTTTCCATCTCTGAGCCATCCGGTGTTTGGGCCTCGGATCCAAAAGGAGTAGAAACATCATGCCTTCTAGAATAGTCTTCCATGTCTGCCACCAACTTTTTCCTCCCATTAACCAATCTGAATTAATAGTAGTATCCCTAACTCCCTATAATTCATACTAAACCCTCGTGAAAGACCTTACAAACAGGCTTTCGCGAGGAAAGAATGAAAATTCAGCAAGCCCAAGGTCCATCCTAGAAGGGCGCAGTCAAATTATTAAGTTACAAGAAAAATATTAACAAATAAATCATTGTGAATTTTAGAGAAATGATGTTAAAATATTTTCATTAAGAAAGGTCGAATTGTATAAAAGAGGAATTTTGCTTGGGGGTTACGATAACCTTGATAGGTGAAGAGTCGTTAGCATTAAACCTGCTTCAACCGGAAAAAAATGTCCAAGTTGAGGTTTTAAACGAAAATGGTCAAAAAGTAATCTATCGCACTTCCATTTGGGATTTTGAAGGGGAACAAATTAAAGTTTTAATGCCTAAAAATGATCAACTTCTAAAGAGTATGCAACCGGGTGAGAAAATTACTTTAATTTGCCGAAATGATTGCGATTCCTATGATTATGTCTTTATGACGAAATTGACTGGTCTTGAGACTGAACCTTCACTGCTTATCGTCAGCAAACCGGAAGAATTGAAAGTAGGGATTGGGCGGCATTTTTTTCGCTGTGAAGTTAACTTCCCCTTTCAGTTTTTCAATAAAAGCGGTAAATGTCAAGGAACAGTGATAAACCTTTCAGCCAATGGCTTGTTTGGGGTAATCAACCCACAATTGAACCTGGATACCGGCACCACCATAACTTGCCAAATGGTATTGCCCGGTAATACCTCTCCATTATTATTTGTTGCCAAAATCATGCGTACAATTAAAAAAGAAAATTTTCATGGGATTGGTCTTAGTTTTCAACAACCTGACAAAAGCATTCAGGACCAAATTACCAAATTCCTATTTCAACGGCAAAGAGCTTTGATGAATCAGGGGCAGATCTGTATTGTAAAAAATTCTGGCTAATTCAACTCCACCATCCTGCTCCTTTCCAGGTGGTAACGAAGGAAGACCGACAACTTCGAATCAACCCCAGAGATGGGGGCCTTCGTCGTTCGCAGGCTATATACACCCCTCAGTCTATTCGAAGCAGTCGCCCTCTCCCGTCATTACGGGCGAGGGAGTTATCCCATCTATCTTTAAAACTCCAAAATTACTGCCCGAATCCTTCAATTAACTCCAAAGATAGGGACCTTCCCAACGAATAATTGCTCACAACAAATCGAGCCGTCCCCGATCTTGGATTTTTTGAAGCAGTCCTTTTAAATTTTGGGCTTGATTTTTGGCACACACCAATAAAACATCTTCCGTTTCCACAATAATCAAGTCCGATACTCCAAGCGTCGTTACAGGCTTATGGGGGCTATAAATGGTGCAGTTTTGGGTATCCAGCCCAATAAACTCACCCTGGCTTACATTGTCGGATTCATCTTTTGGCAATATCCTTTCTAGTACGGCCCAGCTACCTAAGTCATCCCAGCCATAATCCGAGGGGATAGCAATTAGACTGGACGATTTTTCTAAAATTCCATTATCAACCGAAATAGTAGGCAAAGAGGAATATATCGTTTTCAATTGATTCATTTCATCAGATGTGCCTATAAATGGGGAGAAATATTGGAGGCCCTTATGCAGTTCAGGCAGAGACTTTTCGATCTCCGACAATAAACCTCTGAGTTGCCAAATAAAAATACCCCCATTCCATAAAAAATTCCCTGTAGCAATAAATTCTTCCGCGGTTTCCTGATCCGGTTTTTCCCAAAACCCGTCCACCTGATAATAAGGAATACTTTTAAACTCTTGGGCATGCCCAAGAGTAAATTCCCCAATTTTTCTCCCTAGCTGAATATATCCAAACCCAGTCTCCGGACGGTTCGGCCACATACCATAAATAACCCCGGCCTTTTGCTCCTTGCAAACCGTAAATCCAGCAAGTAAAGCATTCCGCAATTTCTCTTCACTAAGTATCCTGCAGTCACTTGGTAAAAAAGCGATTACAGGATTTTCCCCCGGATAGTGTTTTTGGATAAAGGTCGCGGCTAGGCCAATACAAGGAGCGGTATTTCTACCTTGAGGTTCAATGATAATATTTCGGGATGGCAGGAAAGGTAATTGTTTTTTCACAGCCTCGGCTTGTTCAAAATTGGTTACTACATAAATCCGAGCAGTCTCGGTCAGCTTTTCGATTCGAGCCACTGACTCCTGCAATAAAGTTTTTCCGCCATCAAATGATAATAGCTGTTTTGGAAAACTACGCCTGCTTCGAGGCCAAAACCGTTCCCCTCGTCCACCGGCCATCAGAACCAAAAAAGGATTTGCCATCATTTCTCCTCCAGGCACATTTGGTAACTCAATTACAACCGGCTGAAAGCCGGTGTAGGTTGAGACACTCAACTACCACCGGCTAAAGAACCGGGGAATTCAAACCCAAAGGCGATTGTTTAGCCTTAAGCTATGCTGAAGCATAGCTTACAGCATTCGGCTAAAGCCGCGTAAAAGCGCAGGATTTGAATCCCCGTAGTTGAGACAATCACTTCTAACTAATCTATGTGACTGAAAGAGAAATGAGCACAAAAAAACCAGCTTTTGCCTTTATCTGCTGGCTCTCGTGTTAGCTCATAACAAATAGCCTGCATTTAGATATTTTTTTTCTTCACAAAATA